>JANQFU010000064.1 GCA_028277665.1 Alphaproteobacteria bacterium
TCTCCTCAAGATCGATGTAGCCGAGATCATAATGCATAAAGGAGACGAGCCAGATGGCGTCGTCGATCTCGCGCAAGCCGAGTTTCTGTCCGGCAAAGAACGGAATCAGCGTTAACGCTATTTCTGCTTTCTACCACGATCACCTTTTCATAGAGAAGGACAAGGCCGAGCAAGCCCAGGCGCTTTTGGAGGAATTATCAAAACAATGAAAATTCGTTACGGACAACAAGAAGATTTTGAGTGGCTGCGTGCGCAGGACAATCATGTTGGTGCGGACTGGATCAAACGCTGCCTTCATCACGGCGAATATATTATCGCTGCGGATGACGGAGAAATCCTCGGTTTCCTACGTTTCAGCCTGTTCTGGGGCAATATCCCCTATATGGACATGATCCGGGTGCAGGACAACCACAAACGCAGAGGGATCGGCACGGCCATGCTCAATTTTTGGGAGCGGGACATGAGGGCGCGTGGCGCAAAGGTTTTGATGACTTCCTCGGTCGTTCATGAAACGGAGCCGCAAGACTGGCACAAACGAAACGGCTTTCAAGAATGCGGCCAGCTGACCTTTGGCCAGCATGAGCCGACACCGGAAGTTTTCTTTGTGAAGGATTTATGAATAAGGGAGGGCGTTTTATGAAGATATTAATGATAGGTGGTACGAACAGCGCTATTGGATGGATATGGGCATGATTATCCGACCAATTGAAAAGAATGACATTCCGACACTCGCAGAATTGGCTGCCAAAACCTATGCGGAAACTTTTGGCCATAGTCTGACGCCGGAGTTGGAAGAAACACGCTCGGAAAAATATTTCCGCTCCGTTATTGATACAGATACCATATTATTAGCCATCAAGAATGGGCGTTTGGCCGGATATATTCAGCTCAGTGACGTGAAAATTGATGTACAGGGAGCCACCCCCGGCCTTAATGACCAGGCGATCAACGCCGTATATATTCATTCTGATTTTCAGGGACAAGGCATCGGCAAGGTTCTAATGGATAGCGCTTTCGATCACCCGTGCTTTCGAAAAGCCGATAATATTTTCATTGATGTCTGGGACGAAAATGAGCGCGCCGTCCAGTTTTACCTGAAATACGGCTTCGAAGTTGTCGGAAAATGCGATGTCACCGTTGACGGTAAAATCGTCGGGCGCGATCTGGTTTTGAGACGTTCTGCAAAGAAAATATAATTTTGCACTGCACGCAAAAAATTCTTGCATAAAATCAGGCTTTTATGGTTAAGTGGAAAAACAGCTTGGAGATTGTTATGAACCCACCTATGGACGCACGTCTGAAAGCCCTTAAATCCGGCGCTTCCTGTGAAGCGATGGCTGCCAAGGGTGCGCGGAGCGTTTTTGCGTCCTCTTATGGTTACGGGATGACAACGCCGCGCACGATTATTCATGAAAATGCGGTGAATGCGACCCAAACAGGCTGATTGTTTTTTCGAACCGTCAGCCACCCAAAAAAGGCTGACAAACTTCTTCCAGAAAATATCTAAAAAGTTTTGTCCGCCTTTTGAAAACGAAAGAGCGGAGATTTGTTATGCGTATCAAAAAACTGAAAAACGGCGATGAAGAAAGTCTGGAACAATTCCTGTCCGGCCATGCCGAGACGAGCATGTTCTTGCGGAACAATCCGCGTTTGTCAGGGCTGGAATACAAGGCCCGGCCCTATCACGGCCTGTATCTGGCGTCTTTTGACGATTCTGGAAACATAAACGGCGTGCTGGCGCAGTACTGGAACGGCAATATCATGATGCAAGCGCCGGATGGAGAGGTTCTGGCCGCGCTTGCGGCTGCGTTCCGTGAACAGGCTCCGCGTTCTGTTGCCGGAATTTTAGGCCCTGCGGATCAAGCGCAAGCCGTTATGCGGGAATTGGAATTGTCCGATGCAGACTATGCCACCAACCGGGATGAAGGTTTGTATGCGCTTGATCTGGACGCGCTGATTGTTCCCTCTAACCTTGATGCAGGCCGCCACGAAATGGTTCCGGCCGAAGACGTTGACGAAGCCATCCTGACCCGCTGGTTCAAAGCTTATGAGATTGAGGCACTGGCCAGCGAGGAAAGCGAGGAACTGGACGCCCGTGTCAAAGACCGTGTTCAGCGGATTGGTGATACGGGCGATTGCTGGGCGTTTCTGGTTGACGGCGAGCCGGTATCTTTGAGCGGGTTTAACGCCCGTTTGCCGGACATCGCACAAATCGGCCCGGTCTGGACACCGCCGGAACATCGCAGCCGGGGATACGCCCGGACGCTCGTTGCCTTGACGCTGAAAAAAGCCGCAGACCAAGGCGTTCAAAAGGCGATTTTGTTCACCGATAACCCGGCAGCAGTCAAAGCCTACGAAGCGGTCGGTTTCAAAGAAATCGGTTCCTACCGCTTGGCGCTTTTGAAAAAGCCGATAGACTTGAAGAAGAGAGGGTAAGGACCATGATCGTCGAAGTCAACGAATTAACCAAACAATTTGACCGGAAGAAAGCCGAAGCGTTCACCGCTGTTACCGCGGCCTCCGGCCCGGAATCCCGCAGAGCGCCGAAAACGCCTTTCATGGCAACGGTTTCATAGATTTGCGTTCCCAGCTTTAACTCGGTGGGATCAAGCGGCACAGCATCAGGGCGCGCCAGATAGCTTTTCCCGTATATTCGTTTTCACTTCCTGTAATCGTGGTGCCATCCAGCCTTGGTCGGAAAGTTCGTGATCCAATTTATCTACATTTTTCAGACGATATTGTGCGTCGGCGTCCTCTTTCAAAATTTCGGAGAAATAATGCATGTTTCTTTGGAAGTAATATTTTAGCGTGTAGAAACTTCGTAAATCGGCATTGATGGTGAAATTAGGCCGTACACTTTTATAGCCCTCCATAAATTCCGGGATATGGTCGATCATCCATGTATCCCGTTCAGCAGGAGTCAGCGCGGCCTCATCCCAATCTATGACGTATATGTCTTTTGCTGACTTCATGAGAACATTTCCGGGCGCATCACCATGGGTAATGACCTGTTCGGAATCCATTGTTCTGCAAAACATTGCCAAACGGTGAAATGCGTCCTTATAGCCTCTGATTTTAGATTCATGACGTAGCAAAACGGTCTGAAAGGCTTTTGTCACAGAATCGGGGTGAGAGGAAAAAAGAGGCTTTCTGAATTGGCTGAATTTTTGGCCCAAAGCTGGTAATAATAAGCAAACGCATGTTAGAATTGGTTCGCAGGTCGTCAATCAGGGTCTGCCATTTGTTCAAAACGTATGAACATTTCCGTATAAAAGTTATGAAAACTTGCGCTCGCCGGGAAATTATGTTAGAAAGTCCTTAACCGTTTTCAAAAGGACGCCGTTAAAATGCAAGAGTTTCTGTCCCTCGCCGAGTTTATGGCCGATGAAGCCGGCAAAATCATCCGGACTTATTTTCGTCAACCTTTCGATGTCGAATGCAAGTCGGATGACAGTCCGGTAACCCGTGCCGACCGCGAAGTGGAACACCGGTTGTGCGGGATCATAGCCCGGCAGCGGCCGGAGGACGGCATTCACGGTGAGGAAACGGGCGTCAAGGACTCCCGGTCCGGGTATACGTGGATCTTCGATCCGATTGACGGCACCAAGCAATTCGCGGGCGGACGCCCGACTTTTTGTATCCTGATTGCGCTGTGCTACGAGGGCCGGCCGCTGATGAGCATCATGGATCAACCGATCCTCGGCGAGCGATGGGTCGGCGTCAAGGACCGTCCGACGACGTTTAACGGCAAGATCGTCAGAACCCGTGCCTGCAAAGATCTGAAAACGGCGCGTCTGGGCATGACGAGCCCGCGCAATCTCGCTTTCACCGAAACGCTGGCTCCGCTGCATGAGGCAACGCAATTTATCGCCTGGGGCGGGCATGCCTACGGCTTCGCACAGCTTGCAAGCGGCTGGCTTGATGTCGTCATGGAAAAGCATTTCGGGCCGTTCGATACGGTTCCGGTCGTCCCGATCGTCGAAGGCGCGGGCGGCATCATCACCGACTGGTCCGGCAATCCGCCGAACCTGACCGGCAAAGGCAAGGTCCTTGCCGCCGGAGATCCGGCCACGCACGAACAAATGCTCGATTTCCTCCGCGCTCACGGCGAGGCGCAGGCGGCCGCCCGGGCGGCAGGGTCCTCGCATCGCAAAGCAGCGTAGAGACAGGCGGCGTCATGACGCCCTTTCCGACCGAAACGCTCTCCGAAATTTTGTCTGCCTATGACTGCGGCGCGCTCATCGCAGCCGCGCCGTTTACGCAGGGCAGTCTTCATACGAATCTGCGGGTGGAAACGGATGCAGGTCTGTATGCGTTTCGGTATTACGAGAACCGTTCCGTTCCATGGATCACGTTCGAGCTTGCGCTGCTCGATCATCTTGCGGCGGCGGGATACCCGACGCCCGCCCCGATCCGGAACCGGGACGGCGCACTGTCCGGAAAGCATGCCGGAAAACCGTTCGCCCTGTTTCCGTGCCTGTCCGGACATCATGTCCCCAATCCGAACGATGCGTTCGCGCCTGACACGGGCGAGGCCGCTGCCCGGGTTATCGCACAACTTCATCTTCTGACCGAGGGTCTTTCCTTGCCGCATCAGGACGTACGCGAAGGCCGGGATGTCGCCGATTGTCGCCGGGCCGGAGAGACGGCGGCCGGGAGGATTGCGGATCCCGCCATCCGGAAAGAGCGGCTGGCCCGGCTCGATTCGGCTTTGGCGAAGCTGGATCTTCCGGCAACGCTGCCGCGCGGGATTTGCCATGCCGATTGCAATCACGGCAATTTTCTGTTCGACGACAACGGCCGGGCCCGGGTGTCGGGCGTTCTGGATTTCGATATGGCCTGTGAAACTTATCTGATTTACGACCTTGCCAATCTCATTTACTGGTGGGCCTGTCCGGGCGGCGGCGCGCCGGATCCGGTCCGGGAAGATACCCTCATTTGGGCATACGAAGACATCCGTCCGCTATCATCCATTGAAAAGGTTTTATTGCCCGATGCGTTACAGATGTGCCGGTTGATGGGAAGCGCCTGGTCTCTCGACGAAGACGAAATCAGCCTGTAATCGCCCCTTCAATCGCAGAGACGGCATCATTGGCCGCGTCGCCATTCGGGCCACCGGCCTGGGCCATGTCGGGCCGTCCGCCGCCGCCCGTCCCGCCGAGTGCTTCCGCGCCCGTCTTGACGAGGTCCACGGCACTGATCCGCCCTGCAAGGTCTTCGGTCACGGCCACAACGAGCGAGGCTTTTCCGTCATTCGTCGCGACAAGCGCAACCACGCCCGAGCCGAGCTGCTTCTTGAGATCATCCGCCATCGGTTTCAGGTCTTTGGCGGGAATGTCTTCCAGAACTTTCGCCGTGAACTTGACCCCGCCGACCTCTTTGACCTGCGGGCCCGCCCCGGCGGCGCCGCCGCCGGTCGCGAGTTGGCGGCGCAGGTCGGAAACCTGTTTTTCCAGCTTGCGCTTGTCGTCCGAGAGGGCTTTGACGCGCGCGACGACATCGCTCACGCCCGTGTTCAATATTCCGGCGACGCCATGCAGGATTTCGTCCTCACTGTTCAAAAGCGCAAGCGCACCGCCGCGCGTTACGCCCTCCAGCCGCCGCACACCGGCCGACAGAGCTGTGTCGGTGACAAGTTTAAAGAGCCCGATATCTCCCGTCCGCCGAACATGCGTTCCGCCGCACAGTTCTACGGAATATGGCTTACCGCTTTGCGCGTCATCCCGGCCCATCGTCAGGACGCGCACCTCTTCGTCATATTTCTCGCCAAAGAGCGCCATGGCCCCGGCGTCCATGGCCTCCTCAACAGGCATCAGGCGGGTTGAGACCGGCGTATTCGCCCAGATTTCTTCATTGACCATCGTCTCGATCTTGGCGATTTGATCCGCCGTCAGGCCCTGATTCATGCTGACGTCAAAGCGCAGGCGATCCGGCCCGACATAGGAGCCTTTCTGAACGACATGCTCCCCGACGATCCGGTGCAGCGCGGCATGCAAAAGGTGCGTTGCCGAGTGGTTTGCGCGGATCGCGGCCCGGCGCGCCGTATCGACCCGCATCAGAACCGTATCCTCAACGGAAAGCGACCCGCCCGTGACTTTGATTTTATGCGTCCAGATTTTGCCGACCTGCTTTTGCGTATCCAGAACCTCCAGCGCCGCGCCGTCCGCCGTCGTCATAGATCCGGTATCGCCGATCTGCCCCCCGGACTCGCCATAGAACGGTGTCTGGTTCAGGACGAGTAAAGCCTCGTCGCCCTCAGAAATCCGCGCGATCGTTCCCTTACCACTCACGTCATCCCCGCGAAGGCGGGGATCTTCTTGTTCATCGTTCGAAAGATTCCCGCTTTCGCGGGAATGACAGTGAAGGGGAACAATCGCGCGGACGATCCCTTCGGCCTGTTCGGTTTCATAGCCGAGGAAATCCGTCGGCCCGACTTCATCCAAAAGCGCAAACCAGAGCTTGTCAAGCGCCGCGTCTCCCGACCCGGACCATGACGCGCGCGCGGTGGCTTTTTGGGCCTCCATGCATTTTTCAAAGCCCGCCATGTCGACAGAAATTCCTTTGGCTTTGAGCGCATCCGCCGTCAGGTCCACGGGAAATCCGTACGTATCATAGAGCTTGAACGCAACGTCTCCCGGAAGGGTCTTATCACTGCCGACATTTTCCGCCTCGTCGTCGAGCATCTTCAGGCCGCGATCCAGCGTCCGCTTAAAGCGCGTTTCCTCGATCTTCAGCGTTTCCGTGACAAGCGGTTGCGCCCGGACGATTTCGGGATAGGCTTCGCCCATCATCTGGACGAGCGTTGGGACGAGTTGATACATAAGCGGATCCTGCGCGCCCAGCAAATGCGCATGACGCATCCCCCGCCGCATGATCCGTCGCAGGACGTATCCGCGCCCCTCGTTGGACGGCATGACCCCGTCCGCCATCAGGAACATGGCCGCGCGCAGGTGGTCTGCGATCACGCGGTGCGAGGGGGCCTGATCTCCATCCGGAGACACGCCCGTCAGATCCGCGCTGTGTTCGATGATGGCGCGCACCAGATCTACATCATAGTTGGAGAGCTTGCCCTGCAATATCGCGGACATGCGCTCCAGCCCCATCCCGGTATCAATCGAGGGTTTGGGGAGCGGTGTCCGTTTATAGCCGCCTTCGCCGTCCGGCTCCTGCTCGAATTGCATGAAAACGAGGTTCCAGAATTCAAGGAACCGGTCGCCGTCTTCATCCGGAGAGCCGGGAGGACCCCCCTGCAATCTGTCACCCTGATCGATAAAAATTTCGGAGCACGGCCCGCAGGGGCCGGTATCGCCCATCATCCAGAAGTTATCGTATGTGGGAATGCGAATAATTTTGTCATCGGGGAAACCCGCGATCTTTTTCCAAAGGCCGGCGGCTTCTTCGTCTTCGTGATAGACGGTGACAAGGAGCTTGTCTTTCGGCAGGGCGAAATTTTTCGTGACGAGTTCCCATGCAAAAGAGATCGCTTCTTCCTTGAAATAATCCCCGAACGAGAAATTTCCGAGCATCTCAAAAAACGTATGGTGCCGCGCGGTATAGCCGACATTCTCAAGGTCGTTGTGTTTTCCGCCCGCGCGCACGCATTTCTGGGAGGTCGTGGCGCGATTATATGGGCGCGTCTCGGCCCCCGTGAAGACGTTCTTGAACTGCACCATCCCGGAATTGGTAAACATCAAGCTCGGATCGTTTTGCGGGACGAGCGGGCTCGATTTGACCGGTTCATGCCCCTGCGCCGCGAAGAAAGACAAAAATTCGTTGCGAACGTCGTTCACTGTTTTCATTATTATGGCCCTCTGACTTTGGAAATTCTCCCATTTATAGGGGTTTTCTCAAAAATCACAAGGGGGATAGAGAAATGAGCCGGCAAAGATAAAGGGGCGACCCCGCCCCTTTATTTATTCTTATCGGTCAAGGAGGAGAAGGCGCAGTTTTGCCGATTCCCTGATGAGCTGGCGCGTCCGCATCCGGCATTTGCGCATCAACAGCACTTAACAAACCATCAAGAAGTAAACGCCCGTCGAGACGAACATAATGAATTGAATAGGAACCATCATCAGGTTTTTCAGAAATACTGAGATCAATCGGTGTCGATCCATATACGGCTGAAAAATCTTTAACCGACATACCAGGCAGATCATCCTCATCATCCACACCAATAGCCGTGGCGACTTGCTCAGCAAAATATTTTTCCGCAAGGGCATTCCTTACAAAAGAACTCATTTCTTCATAACTGTATTTTCGAGGAGATTCCCGATTTAGCTCCTCATAATCAGAGTCGCTAAGCTGTACTGTATCATCAACAATCAACCGGGCTGGCCGGCGGCCTGTCCGGTATTTTCCTGAGCCACCGGATCGAGAACTGGTTCTCTGCGCGCATGTGTTATGCGCTGATCATCCTCGGCCCGGCGGCGGGTTTTGCGGGGGCGGGACTGGCAATGCATCCGCTTGCGATTCCTCTGCTGTATCTGGGGAGCGTTGCCTACGGGCTTTCTTTGCCGCTGATGCAGGAGACGATCAACAAGCGGGTCGGCTCCGAACGGCGGGCGACGATTATCTCCGCCGCGTCGTTGGCCGGCCGGATCGGGTATGTGATCGCGGGTCCCGCCATCGGCTGGATTGCCGAGAACGCGGGCCTCCGCCCGGCATTGGGGACCATGTCGCTCGTTCTCCTCCTTGGCGCGGCCATCACATTGCCCATGATGTGGCATCGTCTTGGAGAAAAAGAGAATTAAAGAGCGAGATCGACGCAAACGGGGACGTGGTCGCTGGGCTTTTCCCAGTCCCGCGCCGCCTGGAGAACGGCCTGTCCTTCGAGCGCGGGGACGAGTGGCGGGGTCACCCAGATGTGATCCAGCCTGCGGCCCCGGTTGCTCTTCTTCCAGTCGCGGTTCCGGTAAGACCACCACGTATAGCATTTTTCGTCGTCCGGAACAAAATGCCGGACCGCGTCTGTGAAAGACAGCGCGCCTTGCATTGCGTTCAGGCGATCCGTCTCCGCAGGTGTATGACAGACAACGTCCAGAAGCTGTTTATGTGACCAGACATCGTTTTCAAGCGGAGCAATATTAAAATCTCCGGCGATGATCAGCGGGTCTGCCGGTGCGTAGCGATCGGCAAACCACGTGGTCATGTCCTCGACGAACGCAAGTTTATGCGCGAATTTATCATTGGCTTGCGGGTCGGGAATGTCTCCGCCCGCCGGAACGTACAGACAATGAACCTCCGCGCCGTTTTCGAGCCGAACGGCAATATGGCGGCAATCTTCGCGCCCGCAGCGGTGATGAACGTCCTGCGCCGTAAACGGAATCCGGGAAAGAATAGCCACACCGTTATAGCCTTTCATGCCGTGGATATGCTGATACGCATAGCCGGCATCATGAAAGGTTTGCGCGGGAAAGAATTCGTCCGGCGTCTTGGTCTCTTGCAGGCACAGGACATCCGGCTGCCAGAGCGTAAGCAGCTCAAGGGCGAGCGGCGCACGCAGCCGAACCGAGTTGATGTTCCATGTTGCAATCCGCATGCTTTGTACTTTTCTTTCTGTCTTTTGTTTCTTCCGTCATCCGCCGATTTTCACCAGCGCATGCTTTTTCTTGCCGGCGGAAAGTTTCAGCGTGCCGTCCGCCCCCGGATCCTGCGCTGTGGCTGTGTAGTCCGGATCGTTAATCTGCACGTCGTTAATCCGCGCGCCGCCACCCGAGACCAGCCGCCGGGCCTCTCCTTTGGAGGACGCGAACCCCGCCGCCTGCAAAAGGTCCAGAATACTCGCGCCGGACGCGGCGTTTACGACCGGGAGATTTCCCCCGGCCCCGCCTTGTTCGAAGACCTCGCGGGCTGTCGCTTCCGCATTTTCGGCGGCGTCCTGGCCATGACACATTTTCGTGGCCTCGAAAGCCAGAATCTTTTTGGCCGCGTTGATCTCCTGCCCGTCGAGAGCTTCCAGACGGCGCACCTCATCCACAGGCAGGGTCGTGAACCGCCGCAGGAGCGTCCCGACCATGACGTCGTCGGCATTGCGCCACCACTGGTAATAATCATAGGGGCTCAACATGTCGCTGTTCAGCCAGACGGCACCGTTTTCAGTTTTGCCCATTTTCCGGCCGTCAGGCGTCGTCAGGAGCGGTGCCGTGACAACGTACAGATCGGCCTGATCGGCCTTGTGTGCGAGATCGACCCCGTTGATCATGTTGCCCCACTGATCCGATCCGCCCATTTGCAGGATCGTCCCGTGACGGCGGTACAGCTCCAGAAAGTCGTAACCCTGCATGACCATGTAATTAAATTCGAGGAGGGAGAGCGGGCTCTCGCGCTCCAGCCGCGTCTTGACGGAATCAAACGAAATCATCCGGTTCACGGTGAAATACCGTCCGTAATCGCGCAGGAAGTCAAGGTATTTCAGCTCGGACAGCCAGTCGTCGTTATTGACCATGACGGCGTCTGTCGGGCCGTCACCGTAACGCAGAAATTGCCGGAAACAGGTCCGGCGGATGTTCTCCATGTTGTCGGTAATGGTCGCGTCATCCATGAGCTTGCGCTGGGCGTCCTTGAAGGACGGATCACCGATCTTGGATGTCCCTCCGCCCATCAGCGTAACCGGCCTGTGCCCGCATTGCTGGAACCAGTACAGCATCATGATACCGGTCAGATTGCCGACATGAAGGCTTTTCGCTGTTGCGTCAAATCCGATATATGCACTCTGGACGCCGGCGCATAATTTGCGGTCGAGCCCGTCCAGGTCGCTGGCCTGGTTCAGAAAACCGCGCTCTTGCAGAACGTTCAGAAAATCGGATTTCAGTTGTGTCATTTCTCACCTTTGTCCTTTTTATCTTGTCATCCTGAGCGAACGCGAAGGATCTCATCTCAGGGTTAGGATCTATAACCCGTCATAAAGATCTCTCCATTCCGGATTCATATTTGTGACGAGATCGTCTTTCCTGCTCCGGCGCCACCCTTTAAGCTGTTTCTCGCGAACGATAGCAGACGTTATATCAGAAGAGTGTTCAAAATAAACCAGTTTTGTCAGGTTGTACCGGCTGGAAAATCCTGGAAGGATCTTGCTTTTGTGCTGATAAATCCTGCGTCTCAGGGTCAGGACCTATAAATAATGTCGATTCTGCGCGTGTCAAATTTTTGACAGATGTGCGGGAAAATCTCGCAGAGCGTAGCGGGACTACGGTCAAGAGATTTGAGTGCACAGATGCAAAAATTTGCCGCGCCTCACAGAGGTTCCCCGTGAACGGCAAATCTGTGGCGTCAAGCAAGCTCACCGTAGGGGAAACTACGCTTTCGCTTACTTTCCTGACATTTTTACCGTTCACGGGGAACAGAATGCGATATTATTTATAGGTCCTGACCCTACGTCATTTGTCACACCGATATACAAGACACGGTTATTCCAGTTTGTGATCATATAGACATAGTAATTATGATCTTTCATGTTCGTCTCTCTGAGAAAGCTGGTACAATCACACTTTAACTTTATTTTGTCATCCTGAGCGAATGCGAAGGATCTTCAGGATTCTTCGTTCGCTGCGCTCCCTCAGAATGACAAAATAAAGAAAGAAAACAAGAGCTCTGCAAAGGGGAAAGAGTGTCAAACGGTAATACGATACAAAAATACCTCGCCGCGGGACTGATGTCCGGGACGTCAATGGACGGGATCGACGCCGCGCTCATCCGCACGGACGGCCGGACATATGTTGAGCCGCTCGCCTTTGTCGCGATTCCTTACGAGCCGGACATGCGGGCCGCTCTCAAGGCACAGCTCGGCACGCGCGAAAAAACGCTGGACCTGATCCGGATCGAACGCGACATGACCCTCGCGCAAGCCCGCGCCGTCTGTACGCTTGCGGAAGAGAGCGGTTTCTCGCTCGCCGATATGGATGTCATCGGGTTTCACGGCCAGTCGCTTTATCACGCGCCGCAGGACGGCGTCACGTTCCAGATTGGCGACGGAGCGTTGCTGGCGTCCGTTCTCGGGGTCGATGTCGTCGACGATTTCCGGAGTGCGGATGTCGCGGCAGGCGGCGAAGGCGCACCGCTTCTCCCCGTGTATCATCAGGCCCGCGCCATGCAGATTGAAGGGCGAAATGAACAGAACCCGGTTGCCGTATTGAATATCGGCGGCGTGGCAAATGTGACATGGATCGGCGGGCCGGATCCCGGCGACCTCCTTGCCTTCGATACCGGCCCTGGTAATGCGTACATGGATGACCTCATCTTCCGGCGGACCGGGGATCTGTACGACACGGACGGGCGTACGGCTGCACGCGGACAGGTCGATGAGGCCCTTCTTTCGGCATGGATGCGTGATTCCTATTTCTCCCGCCCCGCCCCGAAATCTCTCGACCGGACGGGTTTTGACCTTTCGGCCGTGGAGTCTCTTGATGTTCCGGATGCGCTGGCAACGCTCGGGGCGTTTACAGTCCGGAGTATCGCGGCGGGCGCGGACGCCCTCTTTCCCGCCCCGGTCCGGCATTGCTACGTCGCGGGTGGCGGGCGAAAGAATGCGTATCTGATGGACGAACTGGCGAAAGCCCTTGCCGTGCCCGTCCTTCCGGTTGAAGCCTGCGGCTGGAACGGCGATGCACTGGAGGCCGAAGGATTTGCCTATATGGCTGTCCGGCACTTGCTGAAACTGCCATACAGCTTTCCGGGAACGACCGGCGTTCCCGCGCCTGTTTGCGGCGGAACACTTCACAAAGCCGATGAAGCGGGATAAAACCCTGCCATGACACGTATTTTACAAGCAACACAGAATGCCATTTCAGAGGCCGCATCATGCCTGCGCGCAGGCGGGCTTGTCGGCATGCCGACGGAAACCGTCTACGGTCTTGCCGCGGACGCAAGAAACGGGGAGGCCGTCGCCCGGATTTTCGCTGCCAAGGGCCGCCCGACGTTCAATCCGCTGATCGTTCATGCGTCCTCGATTGAACAAGCGCAGACGCTGGGTCTCTTTTCAGAGCAGGCCCGTGCGCTGGCGCAGGCCTTCTGGCCGGGCCCCCTGACGCTGATCGTCCCGCGCCGGGCACAGGCCGGGCTTTCGGAGCTGGTCAGTGCCGGGCTTTCGACCGTCGCCCTGCGCGTCCCCGACCATGAAATTGCCCGGGCTTTGATCCGGGAGAGCGGTACGGCACTCGCCGCGCCGAGCGCGAACCGCTCCGGGCATTTGTCTCCGACAACGGCCGCCCATGTTCAGGCGTCGCTCGGCGAGAATGTCGACCTGATTCTGGCTGCGGGCGCAAGCACAGTCGGTCTTGAATCGACGGTCGTCGATCCGGACGGAACAGAAAATAGAGATGGGAGGCCGGTTATTCTCCGCCCCGGCGGGATCACGGCGGAGGATATCCGCCTGCGCACCGGGATGGAGGTCTCATACTATGAGGCGTGCAAAGCCTCTGAGCCGGACGCGCCGCCGTCTCCGGGCATGCTCCTCAAACATTACGCCCCCGGTATCCCGCTTCGGATGAACGCCATCGACCTTTTGCCCGGCGAGGCATTGCTTGCATTCGGATCCGACCGGTTTATGGGCGTTCGCGGTGAGAAGACAGCGGCAAAAGATCTGCCGGCGCAGGCCCGGCGCAATCTTTCAGAGACCGGAGATTTATACGAAGCGGCGGCAAATTTATTTGCGATGCTCTATGCTCTGGATACGCCGGGAAACAAAGGAATCGCGGTCATGGCCGTGCCGGATGAAGGCATCGGCCGCGCGATCAACGACCGCCTGCGCCGCGCCGCAGCAGGCACCCCGTCAAAAGAAAACGAAACCCTTCCCTGATTCGGCGAACCTGCTATCCTGACGGAAGTCCGGACCATCCTGTTCGTTTACAGATGAAAAACGCCATGAAAGAAGAAAATACACGGAATACGCAGAAGACACAGGCAAAGCAGCCCCTCCGCGCCGCCGTGATCGGACACCCGATCGCACATAGCAAATCGCCTCTCATTCACACGCACTGGCTTGAGACGTACGGGATCCCGGGTACGTATACGACACGCGACCTGATGCCCGAAGATCTTCCCGGTTTTATCGCCGGGATCCGTGCCGGGCAATGGAACGGCGCGAATGTTACTGTGCCGCATAAAGAGCGGATCCTGCCTTTATGCGACGATCTGGACGATGCCGCCCGCCGGATCGGTGCGGTCAATACGCTCGTCCGCCGGGAAGACGGACGGGTTGAAGGCCGCAATACAGATGCGTACGGCTTTCTTGCGAACCTGAAAGAAGGGGCCCCGGAAATGGATCTTTCTGCCGGGCCGTGCGTTTTGCTCGGTGCGGGCGGCGCGGCGCGGGCGGTGCTCTATGCTCTGCTCGAGAACGGCGCGGCGGAGATCCGGGTTATGAACCGGACCCGAGAGAAAGCAGAAGCTCTCGCAGACGATTTTCGGGGGGGGCACCATAGCAAGATTATCGTCGAAGACTGGACGTTCGGGCCGGGGGGCGAACATCCGGCGTTGAACGGGGCCTCTCTTCTCGTCAATTCGACATCGCTTGGTATGACGGGCAAACCGCCGTTGCCGAAGCTAGACCTTGCCGCGCTCGATGAACGTGCCGTTGTGACCGATATCGTATACGCGCCGCTTGAAACCGATCTTTTGAAAGACGCGGCCGCCGCAGGACGGAAAACCGTGACGGGGATCGGAATGCTTCTCCATCAGGCCCGGCCCGCGTTTGCCGCATGGACCGGCGTGTTCCCGGACGTGGATGCGGATCTTCTCAAAAAGGTTTTGAGCGCATGATCGTGATCGGCCTGACAGGCTCTATCGGCATGGGAAAGACGACCGTGGCGGGGATGCTTGAGCGGCTCGGGATCCCGGTTCACTCCGCGGATGAGGACGTCCGGCGCATTTCGAAAGCCGGAGGCGCGGCGTTTCCCGCCATTGCGGCGGCGTTTCCGGATGCGCTCGATCCGAAGACCGGTGCGCTGGACCGCGCAAAACTCGCCGGGATCGTCTTCAGGAATTATCGGGCAAAGCAGGTTCTCGAAAATATCCTGCATCCGCGGGTGCAGGACAGGCAAAGCCGTTTTCTTCTGAAATGCCGGAGGATGGGGGTGCGGACTGCCGCGCTTGATATTCCGCTGCTTTTTGAGACGGGAGCGGAGCGGCGCGTAGACCTGACAATCTGCGTCAGTGCGCCGGCCCGCGTTCAGCGCGCCCGGGTTCTGGTCCGGCCCGGCATGCGCGAGGAAACGTTCACGGCCATTCTTGCCGGCCAGATGCCCGATATCGAAAAGCGTCGCCGTGCCGATATTGTCATCCCGACCGGTCTCGGCTATGCACAGACATGGAAAACCCTCAAAAAGACTTTATCCGACGCGGGGATATAAGGTAGCTTGAGCTATGGATAAGAATCAATTGCGAAGTCATAAGCTCCAACCGTCATCCCGGCAAAAGCCGGGATTCAGAAAAATCATAAACTGGACCCCGACTTTCGCCGGGATGACGGCGTTGTTTCTGTTTTTAACGTTCGCTTGCCCCGCCCGTGCCGGGGAAGTTTACGACCGGGTCATGGAGAGCGGCAAGGTAAGGTGCGGGTATTTTACCTGGCCGCCGTTTCTGGAGAAAGATGTGAATACCGGCGAGATGTCCGGGATCGTCGTCGATGTGATCGAAGAGATCGGGCGGCGTCTCGATCTCGAGGTCGAATGGACGGAGGAGGTTTCTTTCGCCGCCATGTTCGAAGGATTCCGGACCGGGCGGTATGACGTTATGTGCGGCCCCGTTTCTCCGACTCCGGCGCGGGCGCGTGTCTCCGATTTTACAATGACGCTTGGGTTCGGCGCAGAATATCTCTATGCACGGGCGGACGATACGCGCTTTGACAATAACCTCGCGGCGATCAACGATCCGGCTGTCAAGTTTGCTTCATTCGACGGTGAATATAGCGCCGTTATCGCGCAAGAAGAATTTCCCAAAGCACAAAACGTCTCCATTCCGCATCTGAGTGAACCTTCTCAACTCCTCCTTGCCGTGACGACCGGAAAGGCCGATGTAACCGCGACTGATCCAGTGATCGGACTTGCGTTTATTCGAAACAATCCCGACAAACTCAAGGTCATCGAAGGCGGGCCGGTGCGCTTCGTGCCGTTTGCCTTTGGGCTTCCCGTGGGGGATTATGAGCTTAAGCGCCTGATCGATATCACAATCGAGGATCTGCATATCAACGGGTTCATTGACCGCGCCTATCAACAAAATCCGGAATACGATGCGACGCTGTTCCGCGTCGCAGATCCGTGGAAGGAGAAGAAATGAGGTTCGTTTTTTGAATCACGAAAACGCGAAGGGATATTAAGGTAAAAACAAAAAATGCGTGAGATTGTCCTTGATACGGAAACAACCGGGATGGACCCGGCCGAAGGCCACCGGCTGATCGAGATCGGATGTGTAGAGCTGATGAACCACCTTCCGACCGGGGCGCATTGCCACATCTATATCAATCCGGAGCGGGACGTTCCGATGGAGGCCGTCGCGGTTCACGGTCTGACGACTGAAATGCTTGTCGACAAGCCGATTTTTTCGCAGTGCTTCGTCGAGTTTCTCGATTTTATTCAGGACTCGCGGCTGGTCATTCATAACGCCGCGTTCGATATGAAATTCCTGAATGCCGAATTAAAGCGTGTCGGGCATCCGGGCCTGCCGATGAAGCGCGTGACGGACACCCTGACGATGGCGCGCGAGAAGTTTCCGGGCGCACCTGCAAACCTCGATGCGCTGTGTCGCCGGTTCGGGATCGATAACTCCAGCCGGGAGTTGCACGGCGCGCTTCTGGACTCCGAGCTTTTGGCCGAAGTGTATCTGGAGCTTCTCGGCGGCCGCCAGCACAGTCTTCATCTGGACGATCAGGCGGCAGCAGCGACGTCGTCCCGTCCGTCCGGACACCAGCGCACGGCGCATCATGCAACCGGAACCGGGGCCGGGCCTGTGCGCAAGGACAGACCCGTTCGCGCGCCGCGGCCGCATGCTCCCACGCCGGAGGAACAGACCGCGCATGCCGCGCTGCTTGAGGAGATCAGGGAGCCTGTCTGGAAAACTCTGGCGAGCGAGGGCACGCAATGATTTCCCTGCGTCTTGTGGTGATGGGTTTGTGCGGTCTGATTTTGGTCTTGATCTCTTTTGCGCCTGCAGATCCGGCTTATGCGCAGACGCAAGATGAAAATGAAGAAGAGATCCCCAAGGAATATCTTGAGGAAATGCAGGAGGTTTACGAGCAGTGCGAAAGCACGATGAAACTTTCGCAATTCTATGATTGCAAGTGCCGGGCACTGGCGTTTCTCGACCAGAGGATCGAGCTCGGTCCCTATGCGCCGGACAGTTATGTTCAGGCACAGGTCAAGCCGGGCTGCGCGGATCCCGTCAAGGTCGCGGGCCGGTATTTTAACATCTGTCTGAATATGATCATTCCGCGCGGATATTTGAAACCCGGACAGGTTTGCGAGTGCTTTGCGAACGAAATGGCCCGGAAATTCGACCGGACCCCGGTTATCGGGTCCCGGCGGCTGGTTGCCATGCAAGCCGATGCCTACACGAAATGCGGGCTCGGGAATTCACCCCGGGAATCCAGAAATATTCTTGAAGAAGAAGAAAACAGGAAGGCGGAAAAAAGACGGGAAGAAACCCCTTTCTCCCCAGAATTCCCGGAACTGAGAGAATAACCCCGAAGAGCTGGCACACGGCTTGCAATGATCGGATCGGGGTAAATCGAATTACAAACCACGATCCGAATCTGCTATGAGCATCAACGGCATTGCAAATATGATCGATCCATCCACGCTTCGCGCCGCGGGATATAACGTCGGGCAAGGCGTTTACTCCGCAATTCGCAGTGCGAGCGCACAGACAGGCGTGGATTTTGCCTATCTGATCGAACAGGCTGCCGCAGAAAGCAGCTTCCAGCCAGATATCGCCGCCAAAACAAGCTCGGCCAGCGGTCTTTATCAGTTTATCGAAAAGACATGGCTTCACATGGTCCGGGAACACGGCGACAAATACGGCATGGGATCCTACGCGGCGCAGATTGACGAGAATTGCCGGGTCGACAATCCGCAGACCCGGCAAAAAATTCTCGCTCTGCGGAACGATCCCGACAAAGCTGCCGCCATGGCGGCCGAACTGGCCGCTGATAACAAGCGTGCGCTTGAACAAGTCTGGGGCGGAGATGTCGGCGCGACAGAGCTTTACTTCGCGCATTTTCTCGGCGCAGGACAGGCCGCCGCGTTTCTGGAGGCCAAAGACCGGGATCCGATGCAGGCCGCGGCCGATATTTTCCCGCAGGCCGCGCGCGCCAACCGCAATGTGTTCTATGACCGGGAAACGGGCCGCCCGCGGACGCTCGCGGGCGTCTATGAATATTTCGATGCGAAATTCGGCCGCTTTGGAACATCGGAGGAAACCGGAACAACGGTAACAGAAACGAGAAGCCACAACACAGCCGAAACCGCTGCCAATTCCGGCTATACACCCTCTCCCTCCCCCGAATTATTCGGCTGGCTCAACGGGCAAGGCATGGTCTCGATGGAAGACTATCTTGGCGCAGACGCAAATACAAAATCCTCTTTTTCATCCTTTTTCGGTCTGAGCGGCTTAGGCGGAACAAACCTGCTCTCCCACCCCGTCGAACTGATGCTCCTCGCTCAGCTTGAACCATACGGTTGTTGTCGCGGTCTTGAATAAAAATTGACACAGATCACAAAAGAGCATAGTTTATGAAAAACAAAAAACAATAACGCATATAGCGAAGATTTTTATCGACCCGGCGCTCCGGTTGATATAAAACCCCTTCGAAACGAGCGGTTATCAGGTGGGTGTAAAATGGCGGTGGCGGACATTCAGTCTCGGATCGAGACCATTTATTTTGACGAGCGGGATTTCCCGGTTGCGCCGGTGCAGCTTGACGATGGCGCGGTTTCGTATTTCATCCCGCCAATGCGGATGACAAACATGCCCCGGCTCTTGCACCGGACCGGCGGAAATTATGCCGTAACGGTCGGTCTGGATCGTACTGCATTTCTCAACCAGGTTTGTGATCCTGCACTGATTTTAACTTTGTATGATCAGCATAACGCTTTTTCCGGAAGAATCCGGATTCCGGTCCATGAACTTGTCGCCGCACTTCCGTGTTCATATTTTGACGAAGAGGCTATGGCCGCGTGGATGATTGCCGAATCTCTCGAGAAACATCTTTCCGAATGGATCGATGAAAAGTGGAGCCTGCGGCAAGAACCGGAAAACGGTTTTTTCTCGATGCTGGCTTCGTTCATGCTTGCCGCGTTGGAGCAGAACGATCTGATCTCGGCTCCGGCAACCCTCCAGCGTGATTCGGAACTCCGGCACGGAATATTCGGACGGCGTTGTCTCCGGGGATAATATAGGAATCTCTTCGGTATCATCCTGTGATCTGAAATGATGGAGACACTCCGGCGGCGGCGGCAGATCCGGCCGTGTCTGCCTCTGCCCGTGTATCCATTCCGGCAGGGAACGCTCCCCTCAGGCCTGTGGCAGCGAGCGTTTTTGCGGGGATGCCGGGGAAGGCAACGACGAGTGTTCCTGATGCCGGCCCGGATTTTTCCGATTCTGGGGAGGCTGTGTCGATGGATCCGGCAATCTCCGGCTGGTTGTCCGCATCGGCCGAATCGTCCGGATCGATGTCGGTGCTCGCATCGGCAGAAACATAGGCACCAAAGACGGCCAGTGCAGCGATGACCACCCCCCCTCCTATGATCCAGCGAAGACATCCAGACCGGCTTTTTTCCGGCGCGGGAAGCGACGGCTGGGGAGGGAGGCCTGCTGCTGCCGGTCCTGCAAATTGCGGTTCCACCGTTGCAACGCTGGCGGCCGGCCGGATTCGTTCTTCGATCTCCGACAGTTCCACGCCCTCGTTCTTGGCCATTTTTTCTTTTATTTTCTTGATTTCCCGGTTTACATTTTCCGTAACTCCAAGTTTTTCATATATCTCTCCGAAATTGTCTTCCTGATTTTCGCCAAAAATTGAGAGTTTTTCCAACTCGGCAAAAAGAGAAACGATTCTGTCTGCCGGAAAACGTATTTTACCGCCCCCGAAAAAACCGCCTTTTGAATCGGGATTGTTCAAGATATCATTGATTTTCTTTATTATAGCCTGTGCTGTCGTTTTTTGATAGTCGGTGAACGATGTTTGTTTCCGGTTGACTGCGTTCTCGACCAGTTTCGTCCATGCCTCGAACTCTTGGCGTGCTTTTCTGGAGAGCTCGTAGACATGTGTAGCGGTGGGAGACGCGGTCGGGGCTACAGGCGCAGCGGGGGTGCCGGGTTGTACAGATGCCGTGGCCGGTGGCGCCTGGGGTGGCATGGGGCGTGTTTGTGCCGGTGCAGCGGTGCCGGGTTGTACAGGTGGCGCGGCCGGTGGCGCCTGGGGTGGCATGGGGGGTGTGGCTGCTGCTGGCGCCGGCGTTGCCGGAGGCGGAGCGGCTGTTTGAGAGGGCGCCCCTAATTGAGCACCTTGGGTTTTCACATACGCCTTTAGGGCCGCGTTTAAATTTTCCGGTGTCGTGTTCTTTACGGCCGCTACGGTATCTGTCAGTGTTTTCAGCACTTTGCCGAGAGCTTCTGTTACCGCGGTGTCGCCGTAGATATGTTTGATCTGGGCGATTCCTGCGAGGATTTTCAAGGCGTCGTTTACCGGCATATTCCCGGCCTTTTCGGGAAGCAGTGCTTTGATTGCTTCTGCCCGTTGCCCAATATCGGTTCTGTCCGCTCCCGTGCTTCCGATCTTGTTCGGTAACCGGCCGAGGGCTTGGTTTAATTTCTTTAATGTTGATCCGGTGATTTTAACCGTATCACTTGGCGGCGGGGAAGGACGAGAAAACAATGCCATAATTTACATCCTTTGTATTATGTTAAATTATTATGAATTAGAAAGAGTATGCCGGAATTATTGAAAATGTGCAAATTTTGCGTTCAGGTTTTCAGGTGTGCCGTTAATTCGTTATATAAATCAATGTATTGCCCTATGCAGACGTCGCGGGTGAACTCTGCGGTGTAGCGTGCCTGTCCGGCTTTGACGAGGGCGGCGCGGAGAGACGGGTCGGCTTTGAGGGCGATCATCTGCGCGGTGAGGCGGGTCACATCGTCGATAGGGAACATGAGCCCGTCTTCTCCGTCTTTGACAAACTGGCGCGGGCCGTCGGCCGCCGAAACGATGAGCGGGCATTGTTGGGCCCAGGCCTGTACGAAAACCGTGCCGAACGGCTCGTACCGGGACGGGAAGACGCAGGCATCGGCGGCTTGCAGCAACGCCGCCCGGTCGGTGCGCCACCCGAGGAAGCGGACCTGACGGCTCAGGCCGAGATCCGCGCTCAGGGCTTCCAGCGCCGCGCGTTCGGGGCCTTCTCCCGCAATCCAGAGCATCATTTGTTTGTCCCGGGCATCGGCGAGGGCCTGCAGGAGCGTGTCGAGAGCTTTTGCCCGGTGCAGGCGGGAGAGCGAGAGAAAAACAAAGGCATCTTCCGGCGTATCCATCTCTGCGCGGCTTGCCGGGCGCTCCGGCGTTTCGGTTTCCGCGAAGTTATTGATGTGGCGGATGCGCTCCGGTGCGACGCCGCTTTTGATCAGGTGGTCTTTGATATCCGGCGTGATCGTCGTGAAGACATCGGTTTGCGGGAAATGTTTCAGTTTATAATAGCCGCCGAGCCGTGAAATCGTCGTATAAGGCGGACAATTCATACCCGGCCGCCAGCGCCTGATTTTTTGTGCGGCGCGGGACATCCAGCTTTGTACAATCCGGGGTTGAAACTTCTGGACGATCCGGGACAGCGCCCACGGCGTATAAATATCGGCGAATCCGCCAAAGGGAAGATGATAGATCTGCACGCCCGCGTCCCGGAGAAGCGGGTCCCGAATCGTGTTCGGACGGGTGACAGCGCCGACTTCGTAACCTTCACGGACGAGCGTCGCGCAAAAATCGACACAGGCCATTTCCGCGCCGCCATGTTCGGCTCCGGCCATGACCTGAAGGGTCCGTTTGGCTCGCCCGGGCATGTTTCTCTCCATTAAAATTCATCTCTACGTTGCAACAATCAAATGACAGCTAACATAAAGGAAAAAAAAGAAAAAAACCATATGAGAAAATATTAATTTACATAAATTTTTAACCAATTCCCCTGTATACTGATAATTGAAGCCGGCCTTCGATAAGACTATAAAAAGTATATATAGTTAACGACCATTACGGTCGTGGAATCGCGAGACCTGCCCCCACCCGGTCTCGCGATTTTTTTGGCCTTAATTTTCTGTTTCCTCTTTCTGCCGATCCTCCGGCATATCCGTCCCGTCCGGGAGATATTCCCGCCAGTCGACAAAGCGCGGATCGTTGGACAGCGAGGGAAAATAAAACGTTCCGTCCGGGCTTTCCGTGATCTCAGCCCATGTCGTCGTCCGGGTTTTGTCAGGCGCGTCCTGCCCGGTCTTTGCATTCCGGCCGATCAGCTCGCCGTTTTCGACCGTATAGCCCTGACCGGCCCACCACTGCGCGGCCACGGCGTCGATAATCTCAAGAGCCGTTTGCGCGGCGTCCTGCGTATCGAATTCCAGAATCAGATATCCGTCCATGTGATCCCCCACTTGTCTGCGAAATATTGACCGGTCAGGTTCAGCTCTTCCGGCGTCAGGGTCTTCCCGTAAATCAGAATTTCAGCAATCGCGCCGTCCCAGAACGCTCCGCTGCTAACGTCTCCGGCAATTCTTCCGCCATCGATAGATGCATTTGCGCCAACGGTCGAATACGTTGCCGTATGTGTGCTCCCGTCATGGAACATGTACAGTTCGGGACCCGTATCAAACGTGAATCCCAAGACGTGCAAACCGGCATCGTTGTCCGTCCCGATATCCAGAGATCTGAAGTCGAACGCGCCACTTGTGCTGTGTACGACCCTGAAATTATCAAACGCGCCTTCTATTTCCAGATGATACCGCCTTACGCCTCCCTCCGTCATTTGAAACAAGGGTTTCGTGGACGCTGCCGCATCGTTCTCATAGACGATGAAGATCGTATTCGCATCGCCGGGAACAGAAAACAATCCGGACGGGATATTCAAATACCGGGATCCGGCGAAATCCAGAACGTTGCGTCCGTTCGTGGTTCTTGTTCCTGTTGCCGGTTGGGCGGAGCCCGTTCCCTGCGTGACGTGGTTATCGTTCCCGCTTTTGTCGTCCCACTGGCTGACCGCACCGGCGATGTGTGTGACGGTCGACGTGTCAGAGGCATCGAGCCAGAGCTTTAAAAGCTCGATATCAAGCGGCGTGAACGCGGATGACCCGATCCCGCCTTTCAGGCTCCCCGAACAGACCGGAGACAATCCTTTCCCCAAGGTTAACAGCATAAATTCTCCCCTATGTATGATGTTGGCTCTCCCCACATACAAAAAGACGGACTCTCCCAAAAAATATTTGGATAGAGTCCGTCCTTGATGAATATATTCCTATTCCATAAATGAGCAAAAGTCAAGATAAAAATCTTTTGATCTGAAAGAGATATGAATTATTCTTGTCACATGCCCGTGATTTCGAAACACACGTACACCTCATCTGTAATCCTGAATGCCGAACCTGAAGCCGAATTTGGGAGCAGGGATTCGGGCCTGTTCGTCACGCCGTGGGAACAACATGCCCGGAGGCTGGAAGCCTCGGGATGCAAGGTTTACCGCTTCAACGGCGACTGGCTGGATCTGCTTTCCGTCTCTGTCGATGCCGCATTCGTCCGGGGAGCCAGACAGATGGACGAGTTTCGAGGCTGGCTGGCAGCTGGCGCACTCTCGGCGCATACGCTTTGCGCGTATGCGAAAAACGATCAGGGCGGAAAGCGTCTCCCGGCCCTGTTTCGCGAACTTGGCCTGTCTCCTGAAAGCGAGTCCCGTGACCATGCCCGGCATGTTCGAGCAGAAACTTGGACGCTCGACCGGAATAAAGCGCAAGCATGGCTTGATCATGCCGGACGGCGTCCCGTTGAGATCTTTCCGGGCGTTGCCCTCCAGACCCAGCCCGGCTTGTTTTCATGGGACAAACCGGATGTCGGGACGGCATTACTGCTTGAAGCGCTTTCTGCAGAGCCGGTACCGAAAGCGCGGCGGACTGCTGATTTTGGATGCGGTCTGGGTGTCCTGAGCCTTGGGATCATGCTGCTATGGCCGAATCTTGCGCCTCCTGAAGGTTATGATGCTGACCATCGCGCAATTGCCGCATGGTCGGCGAATATCCCGTCCGGACGGGCGTTTGCCCGGGACCTGACCGATCCGCAACCGGATCTTGCCGGAAAATTTGATCTGATTGTCATGAATCCCCCGTTTCACGAAGGGCCGTCAGCCGACCCCGGAATCGGCCAGGCCATGATTCGTACGGCTATAAAATCCCTTTGCTCCGGGGGGGTGCTTTATCTGGCCGCAAACCGCCATCTGCCGTACGAAAAAATTTTGGTCCATGCCGGATCACATTCTGCCTGTATACTCCAGAAAAACGGCTTCAAAATTTTCAGAGTCCGGAAATGACAACATCCACAAAAACCGAGAAACGGCATTTTCGCGCCGACAGGCTGGCCGCATCCCTCGGTTACGGATCGCGGCAAGAGGTCTCGCTGGAAATCCGGCGCGGCGCGCTGTCTGTCGGCGGCAAAAAAATTACAGACCCGTCACAGAAAATTGCCGCAAACGAGTGCCGGGCCTGTTCCTGGTACGGTGAGGCTCTTGATCCGTTGCCGCCCCTGACCGCTCTGCTTCACAAGCCTTCCGGGTATGTCTGTACACATACCGATGAAGATGAACCGCGAATTCCGTCCGTTTTTGACCTGCTCCCTCCGCGCTGGCGATTTCGTAATCCCAGAATGGCGATCGCCGGCCGGCTCGATGCGGATACGACAGGGCTTGTCATCCTGAGTGACGACGGAGATTTTGTACATCGGCTGACAAGCCCAAAATCCAGGGATAACACCGGAAAAACCTACCTTGTCACGCTTGCCGATCCTTTAAAAGGGGGAGAGAAAGCCCTGTTCGAGTCGGGGACGCTCTTTCTCAACGGAGAACGAACGCCTCTTTTGCCGGCGGAAATGGAGGTTATTGACGAACAGACAATCCGCTTAACCTTGTTTGAAGGGCGTTACCATCAGGTTAAGCGCATGTTCGCCGCAACCGGAAACCGGGTTACGGCATTGCACCGGGAGAAAGTCGGGCCTTTCACTCTTGAGGGCATGGCAACAGAAGGGGCATGGCGCGTTTTCTAGGACTCAGAATAATAGCAAAAACTAGAACCCGGTTTTTTTCATGCCCATCATGTCGCCTTTGACGCGCGGTGCGCGGCCCCCGCCGCCGCCGTAATAGCCGCCACCGAGAAAGCTGTCGTCCCGCATTTCCTGTTCGACGATTTCGTCAAAGTCCGGAAGCTCTCCGGCGTTCATCGTCTGGGCACAGCGCATATAGACGCGCAGGCATTTGTCGTCCCACCCGGCGAATTTGCTCGTCCAGTCTTCCCCCTTAATCAGGAGTTTGTGAAAACGCCACTCATCGGGCTTCGACCAGGTGAGCTGAAGCGAGAACAGAAGTTCCATCGGCGGTTTGCCCGGTTCCGGCTCGTCGTAGAACCGCAGAATTTCGGCCTCGATCGGATCGTCTTCTGCGCCGCGGCGGACTTCGGCAGTCATCGTGACGCCCTGTCCGGACATATGAACGCTTTCCGGCACCGTCTGGTACGGGCTCAGGTCGTGATCGATTCCAAGTTTTCGCAGAAGCTCGCCAGTTCGTATACTCATATGCTTCTCTTACTCGATATTTTATTCAAAATCAATTGCTAAGTGCCTTTTTCATACGGATCTCCCTGTATATCCGCGTCGATATACCGGAAATCATGGAACTGGAGAGCAATCCGTCCGGCTTGCCTGCTTTCCTGCGGACCGTTTAGAAGCGCGCCGGTTTCCTTGTTCCGGACAACAGCATAGCCGCGCGCCAGAACGGCATTAAAGGAAAGGGCGTCAAGCATACGCTCATGTTCCGCGACGGCCTGCCTGCGGTCCGGAAGGATTCGTTTTCCCCTGTCACCCAGAGCGGCGGCAAGGTATTGCAGGCGCGTCTGCCCGTCCTGGAGAACCTGGCGCGGGTGGCGCAGGCGCGCTCCGGAGTTCTCAAGCGCCCGCCATGACAGGGACAGGCGGCGCTCGAACCCGCCGCCGAGACGTTCTCCCGCATGATCGAGACGCTGGGCGCGGATCTCGAACAGGCGCGCCGGGCTGCCGATGCGTCCGGCCATCTGGGCGAGGATTTGTTTGCGGCGCTCGATCTCCCGGCTCAACACGCCGTAGAGACGCCGTCCGAAATCCTGTACGCCGAGGATCAAATCCGCGCGGCGCGGGACGGCCCGCTCCGCCGCGCCGGTCGGAGTCGGCGCACGGTAATCGGCGGCATAATCGATCAGCGTCGTATCCGTTTCGTGCCCGACCGCCGAGATAATCGGGATCGTGCACGCACTCACCGCCCGGACAAGCCGCTCGTCGTTGAAGGGCATCAAATCCTCAAGTGAGCCTCCGCCGCGCGCAATAATCAGGACATCCGGGCGCGAGAGGTCCGTGCCCGGCACGATCCCGGGGCCGGAGACGGGTTTCGTGCCGCCCCGGTACAGACGCTCGACCTCGCGCAGGGCATCGATAATTTCGGTTGCGGCCGTCTCGCCTTGTACGCGCACGGGAAACAGCAGGACGGGACAGGGAAACCGGTCCGAGATCCGGTGCATAATGTCGCGGATGACCGCCCCTGTCGGCGAGGTAATCACGGCAATCGTCTTCGGGAGAAAGGGGAGCGGCCTTTTGCGCGCCTCGTCAAACAAGCCCTCCCCGGCAAGCTTCCTGCGGCGCTCTTCGAGCATTTTCAAAAGCGCGCCTTCTCCGGCAAGCTCCATCGACTCGACAACCATCTGGTAATTCGAGCGCGCCGGATAGGTCGTGATCTTGCCGGTACAGATGACTTCCAGTCCTTCTTCCGGACGGACGGACAGACCGGAGACCGTCCCGCGCCAGCACACAAGGTCGATCACGGCCTGATCGTCTTTCAGAGCGGAATACATATGGCCGGAGCTGTGAAATTTGACCCGGGACAGCTCCCCGCGCACCCGCACGCGGCCGTAGCTTTCCTCAAGCGTTCGCTTGAGTGAAAACGCAAGTTCGCTGACGGAGAGCTCCGGGATATTGCTGAAAAGTTCGGTCATATGTCGTTACCCGTCCGTTCTTTTATAAGTCCTGACCCTACGTATTTACCCTGATCCTACACGAATCGCGCATTCATTTCAGCCCCTCTGGTATTTTCCGTCATGTGTTGTAAAATGCGGAAAATTCAGACAACGAAAGCAGACAGGAAACAAAAAGAATGAAAATACTGGTTATCGGCGGCGGCGGACGCGAACATGCATTGGTCTGGCAACTGGCAAATGCGCAAAGCTGTACGGAGCTCCACGCCGCCCCCGGAAATCCGGGCATGGAGGAATGCGCGCAATGCCACTCCGATATTGCCCAGACTGATCACAAAGCCATCATCGCCTTGTGCAAACACAAAACCATTGACCTCGTTGTTGTCGGGCCGGAAGCCCCGCTTGTCGCAGGCCTTGCGACCGGGCTCCGCGCGGAAGGCTTCGCTGTTTTCGGCCCGGACACCGAGGCCGCAGTCCTCGAAGGCTCAAAGGGTTTTATGAAGGATCTCTGCCGGACCTGCAATATCCCGACCGCCGCCTATGAACGCTTTACCGCCGCCCAGCTTGAATCGGCCCGCACATATGTACAGGACTCGCCCGTGCCGGTCGTCATCAAAGCCGACGGTCTGGCCGCCGGGAAGGGTGTCATCATAGCCCAGACCCGCGAAGAAGCCCTCGAAGCCGTCGACGACATGCTCAGCGGTGAACGCTTCGGCGACGCCGGAGCGGAAATCGTGATCGAGGAATTCATGGATGGCGAAGAACTCAGCTTCTTCGCGCTTTCAGACGGAAAAGACGTCATCCCGTTTGCCTCGGCGCAGGACCATAAACGCGCCTATGACGGCGATGAAGGCCCGAACACCGGCGGAATGGGTGCGTACGCTCCCGCCCCGATGATGACGCCGGAACTTGAAAATAAGATCATGGAAACGATCATCCGCCCGACCATCGACGGCATGCGCGCCAAAGGCTGCCCGTTTACCGGCGTTCTGTACGCGGGTCTCATGATGTGCGGAGATGTTCCCAAACTGATTGAATATAACGTGCGCTTCGGCGACCCCGAATGTCAGGCCCTGATGATGGGCTTCCGCGGCGATCTCGCCGCAGTCCTGATGGCCTGCGCCAAAGGCGAGCTTGCCGTGCTCGATCCGGATACGTACGGCTGGGCGGACGACACAACGGTTTGTGTCGTCATGGCCGCCAAAGGCTATCCCGGGGCCTATCTCAAGAACACGCCGATCACCAATCTCGACGGCGCAGAGCGCGCAGGCGACATTAAAATCTTCCACGCCGGAACATCCCGGAATGAAGACGGCATCCTCGCCAGTACCGGCGGCCGCGTCCTCGGCGTCACTGCCGCCGGAGACGACATTGAGACCGCCCGCAAGAAAGTCTATGACGGCATTGACCGGATCGACTGGCCGGAAGGCTTCTGCCGCCGCGATATCGGCTGGCGCGCCGTCGAACGCCTGAAAAAAGCGGGATAGGCCACGGCAATCGCCTGAAGTTATGAATATCAAAGACCGCCCTTTCAAGAGTGAAGTGCACGGGGAGGGGATTTAGAGCGGAGCGTGCCGGAGGTAATCTTTTTGTGGTTCAGACAAGGAGATTACCAGATGGCC
>JANQFU010000011.1 GCA_028277665.1 Alphaproteobacteria bacterium
CCAAAAATCCGCAACCCCGGACAAGCAAAAACTCCGCAAAAGCGGAGGTTTTGTGTAGAGCCGGGGTCTCCTGACAGAGATCCCGGATACCAAGTCTCGCCAGATGAAAATCGTTCGGTTTTCAAGGCTCGGCCCCCGCTTTTTGCGGGGGTAAACTACGGTTCCGGGATTGCGCGTTAACTTTTTCCCGGACACTAATGCGCCTTCGCGGGAATGACGTTTTTTGTATTAACAGGGACTTTTGCAGGGGCCCTATGGGCATTGAATTCAGTTTATCGCCAATTGTCTGCCCGCGATAGCGGGCGCGGCAATCCGGAATGCCGAAAATTAACCCGACTTCGTAACCCTGCCGTGTGAAGGGAAAGGGCATTAAAGAGTCGGATTCAGGGCCCCCAATCCCGCTGGGCCTGTCGGAGCTTGTCGCTCGCCGTTAACGGTTACCTCTGGAGTATCATCATTCTCAGTGCCTGGGCGGACATCCGTGCATGTCATTTTGCCATTTGAGACTTCACAAGAAAGCGGGCCTTGGTTGTTCTTTATGAATTCTTCAAGAAGTTGTTTGTGCGTGCGCCCATAGTCGTTTAAAATCTGATCGAGGATAGTCTTCATTTTTTCATCAGACAGTTTATAATACATTAAAACAGTTGCCTGCGCTCTTATGTTAGGTCTACCGTCCGCGTGTTTCCAATTGGCAAGAGAAGTAATGAATTTGGCTTTTAGACACGGTATGTCGGCGGCCTGGTATGCGTAATTATGAAAAATACTTGTGCTTACATCCGTTGTAACACATTCAGCAAGATTTTCTTCGGAAACGACTTTTTCCCATCCCGCAGGAAGGTCGTTCGTGAGCTTTAACTCCCCGACTTCAAGGCCAGTGGAGCAACCGGTTGTAACCAGTGCGGATACAATAGCAAAAGCAAAACAAAGAGCTCTCGTTTTTCTGGGCATAATACACCTCATTATTGACATAATGTAAAATTTCAGTGATAAAAAAAGCGCATCGCTCAGCGCACTTTTCTTATATTAGAGGTAACTAGCGTATAGCAAAGGGGCGTCCGGTTGTGTCCCCTGGCTTAAATCCGTCTGAAGTGTTCTGTCCATTCCAGACTACGCCGTGTATGGCGGTGGCGGGGGTCATGGTTGCGTTTCTGCATGGTTCCCTACCGTCAAGATAAGCGAATGGATCGTTAGGCTCGTCACACCCATTTTGCTTGTAATGCAAGTCGTTTGCGCGGACAGTCATTACTGCGTCCATAAATCTTTCGTCAATTTTGCCAAAAAAGATCATCCCTGCCGCTTGTTGCTTAACCGTGCCGGCTACTGCATATTGCTGCATAACCCGGATCCCTGGGCAGTTCGTTAACATCCAGGGGATTGATGCACCGAGGCTTGTTATGTCAAGAATTCCAGCCGAGAAGGCATACGTGACCACACAACCATCGTTGCTCATTGCGCCACCAGAAATATTGGGAGCAAGGTGTGGATTATTAATTTCTGTTTTAGTTTTATATGAAGTTGTTACTGTTGTTGGACCATCATTAAAATTTCCAGCATTTCCAATTGCTGTTTGGTCTTGGTTTTGTCTTTGTGTTTGTGTGAGCCTTGCAATGATGCTTGCCAGAGATCTGGCATCTGCATCACTAATTCCTGAAAAGTCAAAGGTCGTGTCGCCATCGTCAGTATCACAGCTTCCACCAACACAATCGCCGGCTTCAGCCGGCGCGGCAGCGAGTATTTGTCCGGCCAGTGCCACCGTTGTGGTGATTCCCACGACTCTTGTCCAAATTCCTTTTAAAGACAGCATAATATGACACCCCTTAATCTCTATAAATTGGGTTGAAATTTTGATTACCGGAGACGAGAAATAGCGCTTTCTTGTTTTTATGTCAAGAGAAATGTTTGCGGATTTTTCGTTTGGCGAGATTTTGTATCCGGAATCTGCCGACACAGAGCTTCAGGGGCCTCTGTTCCTCCCTTTTTTTTGTCATCCCCGCGAAGGCGGGGATCTTTCAAGCCCTTGTTTTCAAGATCCCGGATCGTGCGTTTTTCTTCGCGGATTTCTCCGAAATCCTGAGAAAAACGGTGTCCGGGATAACACGAACTTTCTGATATGATTTCTCCGTTCGTGCGGGTTTTGAAATGGCTCCTCCGGACAAGCCGGAGGATGACTGTTTTGTATGTTTTTAAGCGACCTGAATTATGGATAATAATAAGTTGTAAAACCAACAAAACCAACGTCATCCCGGCGAAAGCCGGGATCCAGAGAAAACGTTTTTCTTATTTTACGCGGCGTCCCGCAGAAACGGCGTTCTCCTCCGAAACTCCGGACCTTCGCGTTTAAACAACTCTATGACTGGATCCCGGCTTTCGCCGGGATGACGTTGGTTTATAAGATTTTAAAGTCCTCTTATCCATAGCTGAGGTTAA
>JANQFU010000020.1 GCA_028277665.1 Alphaproteobacteria bacterium
TAGCTACGCGGTACGCAAAAAACGCCGCCTCGTTCCTTGCTGCCGTTCAGTTTAAGGCGGCTATGCAATGGGCCAGAATAATTTGAGGACACTCTCTAGAGAAAACGGAATCATAAAGCCGCGAAGAAGGGGAGCTAGCAGGCTCTGGGCGAATTTTTTCCGAATAGTCTTGATAAATTCATAAATTTTCCATAATGTATATACATGTCTTTATACATGAAAAATACGCCGCCGGGAAAATTCGCAAAACTGTCGGGCACTCCCGATCATCCGGAGTGGGTGGATCGGTTCGGCTATAAAAACAACATGTCCAAGGCAGAATGTTTTTATATAACGGAAGACCGGGCCCTTCTCAATCGCATAGAGATATTGGAGGAGTGTCTTGATCGCGTTCTGAAACCGTCTTTGCAATGTGGCTGGCTCAACAAGGAAAGTGAATCATTAACTTAGTCGAACGTCAACTTAAATGAAGCGGAGTACTAGGGTCCAGACTCACAGGTCTGCCCCCTAGAAAGAATAGAGAAACGTTGCGCTGCTGAACGCAACGCGAAGATCCGCATAGGCCCGCCCCGTCCGGGGATCGATCCTGCGCGAGAGCATTTTGCTGCGCTCCAGCATATCGACCTGAAAATTCGATGCCCAGATATAAGACCAGAGCAACCAGAAGAAGTGATTGCGTCTTTGCTTTTCTTTCTCTTGCCGCATGTTCTCGTGTCTGTCATTTGCAGCCTTGTCAACATGAGAGGCATCGAAAACGGGCTCTTTCTCCCCGCTACCGGCTTCAGAACCGGAGCTTTCGCCGGAGAGATACGCCGCGTCCTTGGCCAGAATGTCATCAAGGGTCCGTCTGTCCCGCTCCACCAGAGCCATAATTTCCGGATTGTTTTCAAGCTCTGCCATCCGGATTTCCATGTCGACCCACGCCGCTTCACTGACTTCGGCCGCGACATCCGCCATCGGTGTGCCGGCTCCGAGTTTACGAACGACGGCAAGATATTCCTGCCGGGCATCGATATACCGGCGGTGCAAAGCGGCCAGCTTTCCGTCAAGAGCCATCATCAGCCCGACACCGGAAATCCGGTCAACCGATGCCACGCCCGATTCAGAGACGGAACGATCCAGTGCATTCTCGGCGCCCGCCGCCATGCGGTTCATAATATCCGGAAGGCGCTCGTTTTGCTTGTTTTGCACAGTAGAAATCATAGAAATTTTCCCCATTTTCGCCTCGATTCTACCGCGCATCTATGAAAAAAAGGTTAATCCGGCCCGGGAATTAAACTGAACGGTAACAGACCTCTTTCCTAACTGATCAGGAAAGAGATCTAATGGACAGGATCCCGGGAACGCCGCCACCACGTCATCTGGCGCTTGGCATATTGGCGGGTCTCGGTTTTTGCCTGAACAACCGCATCTTCGCGGGACAGATCTCCGCGAAGGTAAGCGCAAAGCGGCACATATCCCAGGGCATGAACCAAAGGCGCATCCTCCGGATAATCTCTTCGCAGGATAGCCATTGAAAATGCGCGAACTTCATCAAGAACCCCGGACTCCATCATCGCGTCGAAGCGGATATTGATCCGTGCATAAAGCTCTGTACGTAACGGCATAACGATTTCCGTTTCGAAACGAAGGCCGGCGGGCGCTCCGGTCCTCGGCTGCGCCTGCCACCAGCCTATAGATTGCCCGCTGGCTTCCAGAACTTCCAGAGCCCGGCACAAACGCTGCGTATCATTCTCATGGAGCCGTGCGCCGCTGTCCGGATCCCGTGAGGAAACCAGCGCATGAAACGCCGGATTGCCCATTGCGGCCTGCAGATCCTGAACTCGCGTTCTCACCTCGGGAGACACGTCCGGCATCGGAGAGAATCCTTCCGTCAACGCCTGAATATAAAACCCTGTCCCGCCGCAAATAATGGGCGTTTGTCCTGCATCCAGAGCCGCATAGATCTCAGAAAGAGCCATGTCCCGCCACATCGCCGCCGAACACCGGTCTCCGGGGTCGAGAATGCCGTACAGACGATGCGGACAGGCGGCGCGGTCCCGGGCTGAAGGCTGTGCCGTAAGGACCGGAAGACCGTTATAAATCTGCATGGAGTCGGCATTGATAATAATGCCGTTTTCGCGGGACGCGATTTCAAGCGCGCGCGCCGATTTTCCGGAAGCTGTCGGTCCGGCAATAATCAAAACCCGGCGCGGGTGTTCCGCTCCTGAATGATCCGGTTTCTTCATGCCGAGATCTTTCCTTTACAGCCCTTTCTTCAATCCGCGGACAAACTCGGAAAGGCCGGTCAAGCGGTGGCGTTTCAAGCGCTCCGCATCCAGAATAAGCTGCGTCCGCACAATAGACTCCTCAACATCCTCGTTGATAATCACATAGTCATACTCGGAATAATGAGTCATCTCATCCGCGGCACGGGACATCCGGTAATGGATTTCTTCTTCCGAATCCTGCGCGCGGTTTCGCAAACGCCGCTCAAGCTCGGAGGAAGAAGGCGGTAGAATAAAAACCGTGACAAGATCGTTCCTCGCCTGCTCGGCAAGTTGCTGGGTGCCTTGCCATTCGATATCGAATATAACGTCGTGCCCTTTCGAAAGCGCGGCCTCGACAGGTTTTTTCGGCGTACCGTAGTAATGTCCGAACGCTTTTGCATACTCCAGGAGCTCTCCGGCTTCGACCATCCGGTCAAACTCGGCAAAATCGACAAAGAAATAATCCTGACCGTGGACCTCACCCGGGCGGCGCGGACGGGTCGTCACGGAAATGGACAGGTTTGTCTGCGGATTCGATTTCAGCAAAGCGCGTGTGATCGTCGTTTTTCCGGCTCCTGACGGGGACGACAGAACAAACATCAACCCTCTGCGGCGAATAAGCGTTTTTTCCGGGCCGGCCCCGGGATGAGCATGGATCATGTCTGCGCCTCCGTCATTTTTTTTATTTTCATTGCAGTTTTTTTATCGTAACTCTTCTTCTCAATCCAGCCCCAAAGACGCCAAAAATAGGAACATAATAATCTTAACACCCCTCAATTTTGTCATTGCGAGCCCGCGGAGCGGGTGCGGCAATCCAGAATCTCACAGATTTAAACGCTTTTTCTGGATTGCTTCCCCCGCCTTCGCGGGGGCAGGCTTCCTCGCAATGACGGAAAAGAAGACCTTTCACGAAATTGAGGGGTGGCAAGCATA
>JANQFU010000073.1 GCA_028277665.1 Alphaproteobacteria bacterium
TCGCGTTTAAACAACTCTATGACTGGATCCCGGCTTTCGCCGGGATGACGGTTGGTTTTGTTGGTTTTATAACTTATTCTTATCCATAGTTCAGGTTAAGAAAGGTCGAAAATGACGATCAAATTGCATATAGCCGCGGTGCAATTCAATCCGGCGGTCGGAGACCTGAAAGGCAATGCGGACCGGATTTTGAATTTTGCCCAAAACGCCCCGGACGGCGCGGATCTCGTCGTTCTTCCGGAAATGGCCCTGCCCGGTTATCCGGCGGAGGACCTGCATGTCAAACCGTTCTTCATGCAATCCCTCAAGACCGAAATCGACCGGATCGTCCGGGAAAGCCGCAGATTCGGGAGAGCCATCCTTCTGCCGACGGCGTGGACGGAAGACGCGCAGGACCGCCACCTGTATAACGCGGCGCTCCTGATCGAAGACGGCGAAATCCGTGCCGTCCGAAAGAAAACGATTTTGCCGAATTACGGCGTCTTTGATGAAAAGCGCATTTTCACGGCAGGCGAAGAGCATGAGATCGCACCAGTCCCCTTCCGGGGAGCGCAACTCGGCGTTTTGATCTGTGAAGACATGTGGCAGCCCGGCCCGGCCGCGGCCCTCAAAGCCAAAGGCGCGGATCTCCTGATTGTGCCGAACGGCTCGCCGTTCGAATCCGGAAAGCAGGATGTCCGCTACGAGCATGCCCGCCGCCGGGTTCTGGAGACCGAATTGCCGATGCTTTACTGCAACCTCGTCGGCGGACAGGATGAACTGGTTTTCGACGGCGCGAGCTTCGCCTTCCATCAGGACGGGCATTTGATCCTTCAGGCCCCGCAATTTACCGAACATCTGTGCGATCTCATTCTTGAGAAAACAGCGGCGAACGATCCGTGGCTCGCCGAATCTCAATGCATGTTCGATCAGCTCGATACGGACGCCGCCATATACAACGCCCTGATGCTCGGATTGCGGGATTACGTGGATAAAAACGGTTTCTCCGGCGTGCTTCTGGGTCTGTCTGGCGGCGTGGACAGCGCGCTCGTCGCAGCGCTCGCCGCCGACGCCCTGAGCCCGGAGCGCGTCCAGTCTTTCCTCATGCCCTCGCCTTTTACATCGCAGGAAAGCCTGAACGATGCGCGGGATCTGGCCGGGCGCCTAGGGATCCATCTCGCGGAAATTCCGATCGACGCCCCCGTTACCGCTTTCAGGGAAACGCTCGCCCCGTTCTTCACGGCCAAAACGCCGGGGACTACCTATGAGAACATTCAGGCCCGCGCGCGCGGCCTGATGCTGATGGCGCTCTCGAACAGCTCCGGACATATGCTCCTGTCCACCGGCAACAAATCCGAAATGGCGGCCGGATACGCGACCTTATACGGAGATTTAAATGGCGGATTTAACCCATTGAAAGACGTTTATAAAACGCAGGTTTACGCTCTGTGCAAATGGCGCAACGCGCACCGCCCGGATCACGCCCTCGGGCCCGGGGGGGAAGACCTGATTCCGGAGAATATCCTGACCAAGGCGCCGACGGCAGAACTCCGGGCAAACCAGAAAGACCAGGATTCCCTGCCGCCTTACGAGACGCTCGACGACATCCTGATCTGCCTGATCGAGCGGGATATGGGCCTTGAGAGCATTGAAGCACGAGGGCATGATCCGGCTCTCGTCAGAAAAGTCTGGACGATGCTGGACCGCGCGGAATATAAAAGGCGACAGGCCCCGCCGGGCGTAAAAATCACGGAGCGCGCGTTCGGCCGCGACCGGCGCTACCCGATCACAAACCGGTTCAGACCGGACGCAGAAGACTAAAAAACACTAAAAAGATCTTGAAAGAACATAAAAAAATGACCACACAAAAAACAAAAGTCCGTTTTGCCCCCTCCCCGACCGGACGGATACATGTCGGCAACGTCCGCACCGCCATTCTGACCTGGCTGTATGCGCGCGCGACCGGCGGGACATTCCTGCTGCGTCTTGACGACACGGACGTTGAACGCTCGAAGGAAGAGCATGCGCAGGCGCTTATGGCCGATTTGCGCTGGCTCGGAGTGGAATGGGACGAGTTTGCCCGCCAGCGGGACCGGATGGACCGCTACGCGCAGGCCATTGAACGCCTGAAAGCCGACGGCCGTCTTTATGCCTGTTACGAGACGCCTGAAGAGCTGTCCCTGAAACGGAAAACCCTTCTGCAACGGGGGCTGCCGCCGATCTACGACCGTGCGGCGCTCGCGCTGACCGACGCGCAGAAATCGGCGTACGAAAAACAAGGCCGCCGCCCGCACTGGCGTTTTAAACTGGAGCACAAAACCATTGCATGGAACGACCTGATCCGCGGCCCGGTTGCCTTTGAAGGCAAGGATATGTCCGATCCGGTCCTGATCCGGGAAGACGGCTCGCCGCTCTATCACATCTGCTCCGTCATCGACGATCTCGATTACGGAATCACGCATATCATTCGCGGGGAAGACCATGTCTCCAACACGGCCGCGCATATCCAGATGTTTGAAGCCCTGGGCGGAGACATTCCGGTATGCGCGCACCTGCCGCTGATCTCGGACGCAGAGGGAGGGAAACTCTCCAAACGCCTCGGCTCCCTTAGCGTCGGCGAATTGCGCGACGATGAAGGCCTCCAGCCGATGGCGATCATCAATCTCATGGCCCGGCTCGGCACCTCCCTTCCGATCGAGGCCTATACGCATCCGGCGCCGCTGATCGAGTCCTTCGATTTCGGGACTTTCTCACGCAGTACGCCGAAATTCGATCCGGAAGAGCTTGTCCGCCTGAACGCGAAAATTCTCCACCAGACGGATTACAGCGAAATTCTCCCGGCGCTCAAAGACCTCGGCCTTGAGGACGTGAGCGAGGAATTCTGGCTTGCCGTCCGCCCGAACCTCTCGCGCCTCAGAGAGATCCGGGACTGGTGGAGCGTGGCCAAAGGCCCCGTTACGCCGGAGATTGCCGGCGAAGACACAGCGTTTATCGCGGCCGCGCATGACTGCCTGCCGCCCGCGCCGTGGACCGAAGAGACCTGGGGAACATGGATCGCCGAGGTCAAGAACCGGACGGACCGGAAAGGCAAAACCCTGTTCATGCCGCTGCGCAAGGCCCTGACCGGCATGGAGCACGGCCCGGAGCTGAACGTTCTCCTGCCCCTCATCGGCCCGGATAAAGTCTCCGAAAGACTGCAGGCAAAATAGGCCATCATGACGATTAATGCCGAACCTTTAATGATCGCGATCGCCAGAACGTTCATGACGGCGGGACGAATCGGACACCCGCTCTATGATCCGGACGATCCTCTGGCACAAAATCGCGCGGTTAACGGCAGACATGCCTCAATCGACCACTTTCCTGAGAAACTTCTGCGACTTCAGTCCATGCTGAATACGGATACGGCCAGAGAGATCGGCGCCCGGCGTCAGGAGCGCATGATTGCGTTCCTGACCGATTTTTTCGACGAAATGGAGCTTGATCCTTCGGCGTCCCCGCACTGGCGCGAGTGGTTTTAGGCCGCTGCGCCGGCAGCGGCGACGATCTTGCCGGCCGCATCGGCAAGGTTGTCCGCCGTGATGATCGGCAGTCCCGAATTGGCCAGGATTTCCTTGCCCTGCTCGAAATTCGTGCCTTCCAGACGGACGACCAGCGGCACGCCGAGATTGACCTCTTTCGCGGCGGCAACGATCCCGTCCGCGATGATGTTGCACCGCATGATCCCGCCGAAAATATTGACCAGAATGCCTTTGACCGACGAATCGGAGAGGATGATCTTGAACGCCGCCGTGACTTTCTCCGTGTTCGCGCCGCCGCCGACATCCAGAAAATTTGCGGGCGCGCCGCCATAGAGCTTGATGATATCCATGGTCGACATGGCCAGCCCCGCCCCGTTAACCATACAGCCGATATTGCCGTCGAGCGCGACATAAGAGAGATCGTAGGCATGCGCCTGACGCTCTTTTTCGTCTTCTTCCGTCTCATCGCGCATATCCGCGACTTTGGGCTGGCGAAACAGACCGTTGTCATCAAAGGTCATTTTGGCGTCCAGCGCCAGCACCTCGCCCTCTTCGGTGACGATCATCGGGTTGATCTCGACAATCGAGGCGTCCAGCTCGATGTAAGCCCGGTAGAGAGCCATGAAAAATTTTACGGCGCTCTTCATCGCCGCCCCGCCGAGACCGAGCCCAAAGGCCAGCTTGCGCGCGTGAAACGGCTGCATGCCGGCCACCGGATCGACCGCGACGCGGATAATTTTCTCCGGTGAATGCTCCGCGACCTCTTCAATATCCATCCCGCCTTCCGTCGAAACCATGAACGTGACCTGCGACGTCGCACGATCCAGCAGAACAGAGCAGTAATATTCTTTTTGAATCGCAACGCCTTCGCTTACATACAGGCGCTGAACCTCTTTGCCTTCCGGCCCGGTCTGTTTGGTGATCAGCACCTTGCCGAGCATAGCCTGCGCCGCGTCCCTCACCTCCTCCGGCGTCTTGCACAGGCGCACGCCGCCCTTGCCGTCCGGGTTGTCCGCAAAATGGCCCGCGCCGCGCCCGCCCGCATGAATCTGGGCCTTGACGACGTAAACCGGTCCCGGAAGCCGGTCGCAGGCGGCAACAGCCTCCTCGACACTCATCGCCGGAATGCCTTTTGGAATCGCGACGCCATAGGATTCGAGCAATTCCTTGGCCTGATATTCATGAATGTTCATTTTCGTTTTTCCCCATTTCAGATGAGCATGTTTTTTCTCTGCCCCTCACTATGCCACCGGACGCATGTCTTGTGAACCATGCATCTTTCCCTTGTGTGCAGGCTGAGCTCTGTCAGGATTAAAGCGCATTTTCTTCAAATTTTATCAAATTTTAACGATTTGTTAACCTGTATATTTTAATATTATGTTAAGAATAAAACATGCAGGACAATGCAGATGGCCTTACAGGAATCAAACACGGGAGACCCGAGAGAAGAGCCGGCAATGCGTACCGATTCTGTAGGCTTTCTGTCCGCAGATCAGGCCGGAAGAGAAACGACCGCACGGGAAATGTTTCTGACAGATTTTTCCGCCCGCCTTCAGACACGTCTGGATCCCCTTTTGAAAGAACGGAATTATACGCCGGAGGAGATGGACGCATTCCTTCGAAGCAAAGAATTCGAGGATATCACCGATAGGATCGCCGCAGACGTCAGAGAAGCTCACGGCCCGTCCTTCGCTTTCAAGATCCCGAACGGCAACGAATATTTGCGCATGGCCGTAAAGGATTATTACGAATCAACAGGACTGAACGGTGGTGCAGGCTTCAATATGGGTGCAGCGGCCGAAAAAAGCGCAAGGTTCAATAAAAACACGCTTCTCAGTTATATGAATGCAAGAAATATGGCCGATGCGCTAACAAGAATGAGCGTCGCAATAAATCCAAAGGGGGTCGCGTTTCATGACGCAGAGATGGCTGGCGCGTATGTTCCCAAAGAAGACAATACGAGCAGAGCCGGCATGGAAACAGAGCTGGACACAGCACCCAAGGAAAAACATCGACTCGGAAAAGACGCCGCTGCCGCGTCCGCCAAAACAAAAGCGGACTCATCAGTCGCCTCAGGAAAGCCCGCATTCAACCCCGGATCCGACCCGACGGCCAGTGATATCGGGGCAAGCGCACCCGCCAAAGCTTCTTTTGCTAAAGTCGCAACCGGCGACGAACATGGCGAACAGGATGGAACGCAGGATGGCCCGGCGGCCCATCCTCTCGGCCCTCTAAGAATAGAGATCAACGGCAGCGCCGGACCGTCATAGATCTATCCCTTTATGAACAAATAACAAATTCGGTTTACTTTGCAGAACACCGCCTTTTTCTGCTATTCTCTTAATGATAGGTTAACAGAGTTATGCCAATATA
>JANQFU010000103.1 GCA_028277665.1 Alphaproteobacteria bacterium
AACCTGAACTATGGATAAGAATAAGTTATAAAACCAACAAAACCAACCGTCATCCCGGCGAAAGCCGGGATCCAGTCATAGAGTTGTTTAAACGCGAAGGTCCGGAGTTTCGGGGGAGAACTCCGTTTCTGCGGGACGCCGCGTAAAATAAGAAAAACGTTTTCTCTGGATCACCGCGATCGCCGGGATGACGTTGGTTTATAAGATTTTAAAGTCCTCTTATCCATAGCTGAGGTCAGTTAGAAAGAGGTCTAATGACGATGATAAGCCCCGCACCGGCACATATCACATTATACGATCTCTATTGTGAGACGCTGACCCGCCTTGGCAGAACGCCGGACACGCTTCCGCAGCACCTTTTTTTCACGTTTTGCGGCGATATTCTGGGCTCAAGCGGCCCGCATTGCAAAAAAGGCAGAAAAACCGGCTTTGAAAACGCCCTGAAACGCGCCGCCCGCAATTGCAGCGACGACGTCATGCAGTCTCTGGCCATGTATGAGATGCGTGAGAGCGCGTATTCAACGGAATTGCCGGATCTCATAAAAGCGCAGACCGCCTTTCGAGAAATCCTCGCCCCGCATTACAACCGGCAGCCGGAGGACTATTCCCCGTGGTTCCGCAAACCCGTCTCAAAAGAAACGTTCTTGAAAGACATCGCAGAACACGCGAGCTGCGGCGCGGCCATGCGCGCGGGGATTCTCGGCGCCACCCGCACGCCGCGCGAAAAAGCCCTGCCCCTGCTGCTCTGCACACACGCACACCCGGAAGCCATAGAAGGCGCATTCCGCGTCTACGGTATGATCAAACATTTAACCGAAACCGAAGACCGGAAGACTGGACTTATCAGTCTTCCGGACGCCGCCGGCGCGGATACCAACTGGGCATATGACCAAACCTGCGCCTTTTTAAAAACGAACGGAGCGAAAATCCCCCCGCCTTCAGCAGAAAAGACTAGACCGTCCATTCTGATCAAAAACGCGGATATCTACGCGCAAATCACAGACATCGAAACGGAGGGAACGCAAACGCGATTCGTCGTTCCGGCAGCGCTCATGATCCTGCAACGCGCTTTATCCATGGATACAAAAAGCGCCGTTCGGCATATCGCCTGTGAGAGCCTGCGGGTCGGCGGAGATCCGGACACGATCTGCTCCATCGCCATGGGTCTCTTCGGCGCGTTCCGCCCGGACGAAACCCGGGAAACGCTCTCGGCCATTCGCCTCACAATCCGCGAGCAAAAAGGATAAACTAGACAGACCGGTCCGATCCTGACAATTACCGGCATTCCGGCGGAGATTCTGCAAATCTTGCACCCCGTTGCCACGGACGGGCAGGGATACGAACAACACGGCAGACTCTACGGTCTTGTTCCAGAAGCAATGGTGGCACGAGACCGCCCAGACGCGAAACCTTAACCCCCTCCCCCGGAAGCCATGCCGCGACATCCTCAAACTCCGGGCGCTGCCCCGGCTCGTTTTTGGAAAAACGAACCTCTACCTGATGCCATTCCGGACGCCAAGAATATAAGTCCTGCCCGCCTGGTCCGTTCGGGAGCTGCATTTCATCGCGAAATCCAGAAATAGTCCTGCTCGCCCGATAAACAACATCACGGATAATCTGATGATCCGTTATAACGAGAGTATGAACTTCGTAACGCCCCTCCGCTCTCTTGTACCAACGCCAGATATCCGGATTTACGCTGATATCGATCGGCGGAACACGAGAATGATCGCATGGAACAAAGCCCCCTTTTTGCAGATCGTAAGTGCGATCCGGCAATGATAGCGGCGGATAACCGATATAAACCGGATGCCGAACCTGCGGCTGGTTGCGCACCCTGGCATATCCTCGAAACACAACGTTTTTCCCGACAATCAAAGGCCCCCGTATGTCGGCCGCGTCCTGAACACGCGCCCCCGCCATAAGATGCACATTTTTTCCGACTTGAGCCGTTCCGAAGACCGAGGCATCCCGGTCAACACGCGCCAGCGAACTCACCTTGGCCGAACACGCGACCCATCCGCCCGGATGGGGGAAGGGATAAAAATTTCGATGCCGGTAGGCGGGAACCGCGCCGCACCCGTCCCCAAAATCATGCAGAAAAATATGCTGAGAGCCGGTCCGCCAGAGCTGCTCCCGCGGATCGTCTTCTTCGAAATGGACACATGGTTCCGGCAACTCTCCTCCTTATATTATCGCCATCCTAAGATCATATGAAAAATATAATCCTGTTTCTCACATTCTCTCTAAAGAGTCCAGAGGAGTCGCGTGAAGTTATGAATATAAGAAAACGGCATAAAAAGAGATATAGTGATTTCTGATAAGAATAGGACATATTCTTATCGGAAATTGTACCGAGCAAAGCCCAAAAGAGACATGGGCGTCCGTAAGGACGGAAACATGCCCCCAAGAACGTATAGCGTATGAGGGCTCGCATTTATAATGTCCTATAAAATCACAAAAGCCGTCATCCTCCGGCCAAGTATCTCTTGAGTCCGGAGGATCCATTCATCCGCTCGCGATAACTAATGATATCATCAGATTATAATATATACATATTCTCACGCGATTACCCTGCCAATAGAGTCAAAGCCGTATTGTTTTATCATGCATGGCTGAGGTAGGATTGGCGTAGAGTTCTTCTTCATGAACGAAAAACTGCGGATAAACATGCTTTATTTTTCGAACATTCCCAAATTCCCGGACGTTGCCGTCCTGCCTCTTGTCTTTCTTGCGGTATTGATCACAATTGCCGCCGGCACCGCCCCATCCGCACAGGCCAGCAGCGACCTGACAAAAATGTTCCCGTTTCTGGAACAAAGAAAGAAAGGCCCGCAGCCTGAAGATACGTTACGCGCCCCTTTTGCAGATCCGGAAATCGCAAATGAAACCTCTCCCGAGCTTCCCGTAAACGCCGTCCCGCTCGATAAACCCCACAGAAACGATGCCCTCATCGGCGAATGGGTCGCAACGATTGTCACCGAATCTCTGGCAACCAACAACCGGGAATTCGAGGCCCATCTCCGCACCGTGCGTCCGCATTTCACAACCGCCGGATTTGAAAATTTCAGACAATTCATGATGTCTGAAGACATACAAGAATTACTGAAGGCCCGGAACCTTGAAATGCATAACTTTGTCAAAGACAGGCCCTTCCTTCTTAATAGCGCCGCCCTTCAGGGGCGCTATAGATGGCTGTTCGAAATCCCGGTCGTCTTGACATTCCTCCCCCCTGACGTGCATGACTATAAAAGACAAAAGCCGCTGAACAAGGAATACACATTTCACATTCAGGTCGGACGCGCCGGAGAAGGACACCAGGATATCGACATCCTGATTGAGCGCTGGGACATCGCCAGATAAAAAAACAGGACACAAAAATATGACGAAGTCACCCCGGACACTGATCGGGCCGAACGACCCCGCACCTTATATTATTCGAAATCCGGAAGGCCGCAGACGCAAGGACTGTATTCTGATCTGCGAACACGGCGGGCGGGACGTTCCCGAAAGCATGGACCTGCTCGGCCTCTCTCCCGACCTCTTCGAAAAACACTATGCTTACGACATTGGCGTCCGCAGGATCACGGAAACCCTCTCGGATCTATTGGACGCCCCGGCCGTCATCGCAAACTACTCCCGGATGATCATCGACCTGAACCGTCGGCCGGATCACCCGACATCCATCCCTTCACAGGGAGAGGGAATGATAATTCCGGGCAATCGGGATCTGACAACGGAAGAACGCGAACAAAGAATAGCGGAATTTTTTATTCCCTTTCATACCGCGCTTGAGACAATGATCGATGAGAACCTGGAAGAGGGACATATTCCGGCCATCATCTCGATCCACAGCTTCACACCGACTTTTTTCAAACAAAAGCGGCCATGGGAATTTTGCATCCTCTGGGTTCAGGATCCGCGAATTCCGGAACCGCTGATGGAATGGTTTGCCCGTGACGGCCACACAATCGGCAACAACCAGCCATACGACGCCCGGATTCTGCGGGGAACGACCGTCAACGCGCATGCCGATGCAAGGCGGCTTCCAAGCGCGCTGATCGAGATTCGGAACGATCTCACAGACACGGATGCAAAAAGCGATATCTGGGCGGAAAAACTGGCGCAGGCCCTCCCGCCCGTTCTGGACGATCCCGAAACCCACACCCTGTTCGATGGTGAGGATTTACCGTTTGATCCGGCCTACGAAAAAATCTATATGGATGAACTGATCGAAAAAGCCAAACGAGGAGAGATATAGACATGTCCGAAGTTGAGAACATTGCAACCTTCCCAAGCCACAGCGATACAGACGACAACCGCCCCGAAAAAGAGCCGGACGTAAACGGCGTCGGCGGCGCCCGGATCAAAAGCTATATCGAACGGATCGAGCGTCTGGAAGAAGAAAAGACGGCTCTTGCCGACGACATCAAGGACGTCTACGGCGAAGCAAAAGCCGTCGGACTCGACGCCAAAACGCTTCGGAAAATCGTCCGCCTGCGTAAAATGGACACCGAAAAGCGTCGCGAAGAAGACGAATTGCTCGATCTCTACATGTCTGCGATCGGCATGGCGTAGCCCGCATTTCTCCGGAAATGCGGCAGAGCATCGCAGAAGAGAATCATTGCCTAAACCCACCGTGATATGCTATTAACATATCACGAAAAGATTCTTTCAAACGCCCTGGAGACTGACATGCCTTACACGCCCCCTCCCCCGGCATCAACTTACCGCTTCCAGATCAACAAGGATTTTACGCTCCGCGATGCCGCCGCACAGGTTCCATACCTGAAGAGGCTCGGGATCACGCATGTCTATCTCTCTCCGATCTTCGAAGCCGAACCGGGAAGCAATCACGGCTACGACAACGTCGACCCCACCCGGATAAGTCAGGAACGCGGCGGAATGGAGGGGCTCAAAGCTCTGGACAAAGCTCTTCAAGACAATGGAATGGGAATGATCATCGACATCGTCCCCAACCATATGGGCGTCTCCAAACATAATCCGTTCTGGTGGAACTATCTTGAAAAAGGCGAAGACTCAGAATTCGCAGAAATGTTTCACCGCCTCGTCCCCAATGACGAAAAACTGCACGTCCCCGTTCTCGGCGAAAAACTGGAGGATGTGATCCGCTCCGGACAAATGACCGTCAAGGAAGAAGGCGGCCGGATCGGATTTCATTACTACGATCACGCGTTTCCGTTGAACGAAAAGAGCCGAGAACGATACGCCGCAATCAAAAAAGAAAAAGACACTCTTACACCGGATGACGTTCTCGAACTCATGGAAATGCAATCCTACAAACCCGTTTACTGGGAGGAAGCGCATGACACCCTCGGATATCGCCGCTTCTTCGACATCACGGGGCTGATTTGTCTCAACATCCAGATCCGCAAAATTTTTAATGTCACGCACCGCCTTGTCGCCAATCTTCCGGGGAAACTCCCCTCCATCTCCGGTTACCGGATCGACCACGTGGACGGACTTCTGGACCCCGGAAAATATCTGACACGGCTCAAAGACCTCCTGCCGGACGGCATGAATATCTGGGTTGAGAAAATTCTCGGCCATAACGAAACCCTGCCCAAAAACTGGCCCGTTGCCGGAACGACGGGATATGAATATATCTCCCGCCTTCTGTCCTGTATCGGAGACGCCGCCGGATACCAAAAAATAGCGGAAGATTGGCGCACGCGCGTCCGGCCCGGCGAGATGACCTTTGCGGACACGCTCAACGTCACCAAACGCAAAATGCTGGAAGAAACCTTCACAGCGGAAATGTCTCGCCTGACAGGGCTCGCCAGAACGGCCTTGCCCGCATACGACGACAATACGCTCCGCGAAGCCCTGATCTGCCTGACCGTCGCGCTGCCGAATTACCGGACATATTTCACACGCGAAGACGGCTTCTCGGCAGAAGACAAAACCCTCCTCGCCGAGACGTTCAAAACAGTCTTTGCAGCCGGCGACCTCCCCGATGACGTCCGTGGCTGCCTGAAAGACCTTCAGGCCAAGCTCGAAAACCCGGCCCCCGATACATACGACTTCATCGAATTCTGGCAACAGATTTCCGGCCCGGCAATGGCCAAAGGACTCGAAGATACCGCGCATTACCGCTACACGCCAAACGTCGCCTGGAATGAAGTCGGATGCGAAGGCGATCCGAAGCAATCGAACCTTGAAAAATTCTGCGCGCATATGAACCAGATGGCAGAGGAGGCTCCGGAAACCCTGACCGCCGGATCGACGCACGACACAAAACGCAGCGAAGACGTCCGGCACCGCCTCGTTGCAATGACCGCCCGCCCGGAAGAGTGGATTCATTTTCTTGAATTTGAGACCGGACTGTCCGGAGGTGTTTCTCTCAACCCGCACACCCGGCACCTGCTATACCAGATGCTCGCCGCGACCTTCATGCCGCATAAAGCGGATAACGAAGATTACATGAAAGACTACGTTGCCCGGATACAGGCCTACATGCAAAAAGCCCTGCGCGAACGAAAAGTCGAGTCCTCATGGACAGCGCAAAACACCGCCTACGAAAAATCGACGACAGACTTCATCGAAACCATTCTTAAACACGAACCGTTTGTCGAATTTCTCTCCGAGTACACCCGCCGCCTGTCATGGCAGGGCGCGCTCACATCCTTGAGCGCAACATGTCTACGCATTCTCGGCCCCGGCATTCCCGACATTTATCAAGGAACGGAGAACTGGGATGACTCAACACTCGACCCGGACAACCGCCGTAAAGTTAATTATAAAGAGAACGCAGACCGCCTGTCTTCGGCAGAGAATGAAACGCCGGAAGACCTCTGCGCAACATGGCGAAACGGTGAAATCAAGGCATGGCTGACGCAACAAATTCTGCGGGTACGCGCGGAACGCGGCGCAGCAAAAATCACCATGACAACCCTTGAATGCACAGGCGCGCGCGCAAACGACATTGCTGCGGTTCTGATCGAAACACCGGATGACAATCACAATCCGATGCTGCTCGTCGCCCCCCGCAACGGCGGAAAATTTGAACCGGAAAACAAGCCCGCAGACAATCTGCGCCTGCGCGACACCGGTCTGGAGAATACGGAGATTATACTCCCGGCTGATATTGCACCGGAGCAAGTGCGAAATATTTTCACACGGGACGAAATATCTTGCGAAGACGGAAAACTCAATGCACAGAACTGTCTGGAGCGTCTTCCTGTTGCGCTATTTTGTCTCGGATAGGAAAAACCCTGACGGTTCAACTTGAATTCGGATGCGTTTTAGCTTTTGATAAGGATATGATTCAAAACTTGTCACCGTTCAGCCAGCCGAAAGGGGTCTCCAAATGAGCCTGAAAAAAACATACTCAAGATCCAAACCGACCTGCAAAGTCAAATTCATTCTTCCGGCCCATGTCGGCAAAGCCAAATCCGCAACCGTTGTCGGTGACTTCAACGACTGGAAGATTGACGCAACGCCAATGAAAAAACAAAAAGAGGGCCCGCTGGCTGTGACGGTCGAGCTTGAAAAAGGCCGGGACTATCAATTCCGTTACCTCGTCAATGGCGAGCAATGGGAAAATGACGATGCCGCTGACCGTTACGAAATTTCTGAATTTTCAGGCGTCGAAAACTCGGTCGTCAGCGCATAAAATTTCGGAATTTTCTACTTTTCTTAAGGGACACAATCTTGATTGTGTCCCTTTTGTTTTCTCCCCGCATAAGACAAAAATACCGCAATCATAATCAAAATGCGCCTCTGAGCTTTTGTTAGCTTTGCCGTTGAGGAGAAAGAAAATGACAGGACTGATCAAGCGAATGCTGAAAGGCATTGATTACATAGAGGCCCATCTTACGGACGATCTGGCGCTCGTCGATGTCTCAAACGTCGCTTGTTATTCTCACTACCATTTTCTTCGTATTTTTCATGCTCTGACGGGAATGACAGCAGGAACATATATCAGACGTCGCCGCCTGACCCGGGCTGCCGAACATTTGCTGAAAGACGAAACGCGCATCATAGAAATTGCCCAGGATTCCGGCTTTGAATCGCAAGCGGCCTTTGGGCGTGCTTTCAAGGATATGTTTGGTCTGTCGCCTGCCGCGTTCCGAAGAAAGAAAAATGCCTCGGCGTTTCGGGGACAATTCGTCATCACCGAAGCGTATCTGCAACACATACAAACAAGAGGTATTACAATGGAACCGCGCTTTGAACGCAAAGAAGCCCTTACATTTATCGGTTTGGGCAAAGACTGTAATCTTGAAGACCCCAATACGATCGGCCTTCTGTGGGACGAGTTTCTCCAAAAAAAGCATCTGATAAACAGACATGACGTAACAGATGAGGCGGGGTTTGGTCTGTGTTACGCGCCGCAGGAAAAGGAAGCGTTCTCGAGCAACTTCCATTATACAGCCGCCCTCCGCGTGTCGGAGAATGCCGCTGTGCCGGAAGGGATGGAAAAAATCCGGATTCCGGCTCAGGAGTACGCCGTCTTTACGCACAAGGGATCTTTGGAAACGCTCTCAAAAACCAACGACTATATCTGGAAGACCTGGCTTCCCAAATCAGGTCTGGAGCTCGCCGACGCCCCTGATATAGAAGTCTACGGAAGCAAGTGGGACGCGGCCGCCGAAAGCGGAGAGATCGACATCTATGTACCGGTGAGCAGATGATATAGAACTCTTTAACAGATTTCTTTCGTAACCCAGATATTTTGTGACAAGGCGGCATGAAAACAACGATATGGACCTCAGAACAAAATATTTCAAATTAAGAGGTCTCTCATTATGATATAGAATCATTACACCATGTGATTTTGGATAAAAGCCTAGGGATGTCTTAAGGCAAAGAAGGAAAATATGGAGGAGTATTATATAGGAGGCTATTATCTCGTTGAAGGTACGGGAATAAAAAATTGTATGGATAGTACGCTTCTTCCAAATAAGATTTGGAGTATTAGTGATTGTATATGCGCCCTTCATCCAGATTTATCAGCGTTATCATGGGCTTGCTGTTTGGAAGAAAGGGAGCATGAATACCAGAAAAAATTAAATCTTACCAAGGAAGGATTTACTGCCTTACAAAGAGAGGTAGATGAGTTGTTTAACGCCAATAAGCTTGGCTGGTTACAAACATTTATAGACCGAGACGCGGCAATACACTATGCCCGGAAATATCTTGGTGATATCCCCGATCTTAAATTATTGATGATTGCTACGACACGAGAAGCAAAGGATTTTTTTCTAAAAGAGGAGGAGCCAAAAGACAATCAAGGAGAAGTCGGCGTCTATCTGTGTTTAAAGCAAGGATTGACCGTGAAAAATCAGGACAATTTAAAAGGATTTGAAATTTTAGGATATGAGCACGGAGGCTTCCATTCTTTTCTTTGTAACTCTCTGGAAAAAGATTTTTTTGAAAAATTGAACATCAGACTTAATGAAAATGGCTTAATAGAAAGTCATGCGGAAGGAGAGAAAGCGGTTAAGTACGCCTCAGATCCAAACGTTGGTGCTGAGCCTGTATTATGGATGCCGTGGGCTGTTTATGAAATTCCGCTACAGAATAACACATAGCCACGACAGCCCTTCCAACATCGGATCTCTTTACTTCCGGTACGCGATCATCTTGATCTGCGTCACGTCTTCAAAGCCCTCAAACCCGCTGGAGCGGCCGATCCCGGAATGCTTGTATCCGCCGAACGGATTTTGCGGGCGGAACAGATGCGCCCCTTTTCCGTCGATGGACCCCGCCCGGAGGTCCCGCGCCGCGCGGCGTTCAAGCTCTTTGTCGGTTGTATAGATATAACCGCTCAGACCGTAAACCGTATCATTGGCAAGGGCGAGAGCCTCTTCATATGTTTTGAACGGAACGATCGGCAAAACCGGGCCAAAAACCTCTTCCCGCCAAACCCGCATATCGAAGGTCACATCGGTTAAAAGAGTCGGCTCGAAATACGCGCCGCTCAAACCGGACGGGCGGCGGCCGCCGCACAGGACTTTCGCGCCCTTGTCGATAGCGTCCTGAAGCTGTTCCTCGAGCTTGACAACCTGACGCTTGGCAACAAGCGGGCCAAGCTCGGTCGCCTCATCGGCAGGATCTCCGATAATTTTGGTGTTCGCATATGCCGCGAGTTTCCCGGCAAAAGCATCAAAGCAGGATTCATGCACGATCAGGCGTTTCAGACCGTTACAAAACTGCGCTGTATTCGCAAACCGTGCCCCAAAGACAGGCTCGACAATCTCGTCAAGCGGGCAGTCCGGGAAGACAATCCCGGGGCTTGATCCGCCAAGCTCCATAATGATCGGAATAAATTTCTCGGCGGCTTTTTTATACAAGGACTGACCGACGGCGGAGCTTCCGGTAAACGAAATCAGGTCGATATCCTGATCGGCAAGGGTCGCACCGGTTTTCCCGTCGCCGTAGACAAAATTCATCACGCCGTCCGGCAGCCCGGCCTGCGCGATCAGGTCTTCCATGAAGCGGCTGAAGAGCGGAATTTCCTCGGAATACTTCATGACAACGCAGTTTCCGGCCAAAAGCGCAGGTACGGCACTGACGATAAAATTCGGATACGGGAAGTTCCAGGCAACGATACAGGCCATAACGCCATACGGCTCACGAACACGGAGATTAACCTCCTCCCCGTCGTCGAAAAGCACGGTGTCCTCCAGCGCGCACCCGGCATTTTCAAGATCCCACGCAAAACTGCCTTCAGCGGAATCGGCAATGCCGTTCGAGAGCCAGGACGGCATGCCCATTTCCAAAGAGGTCCGGCGCACCAATTCCGCGCGGTTCTCCAGAAAGATTTTCTCGAGTTTTTTGAGGGCGGCGACCCGCCCGGAGACGCCGAGATCCCACCAGCCTCTTTGCGCGGCGCGGGCGGCGGCGACTTTCGCGGCGATCTCCCCGGAGCTCGAAACCGGAATCTCGCCAAGAACCTCATATCCCTTGGCCGGATTTGTCGATTTTAACATCATGCCAATCGTCTCCTTTCCAATGGTCGTTCCGATACCGGTTCGGCCTCATGCCTTCATCGTTTTTCCGCCCCAGTGAACGAGGCGATTATAGACAAAGAGAATGATCCGGTCGAGCAGGATCCCGATCACAGCCGCGCAGATAATCGCGAGGAAAATGCCCGGAATGTTAAACGTCACACGCGCGGAATCGATAAAAGTGCCGATCCCCGATTCCGCGCCCATATAATCCCCTGCGATGGCGATTGTAAAACAGATAGCCAGCGTCAGCCGATATGCGCCGAGCAACATTCCTGCCGTACCGGGAACGACAATGTTCAGGTAATAACGCCAGTTTGGCATATCGGCCCTGTCTCCCAAGATCGTCCATTCGCGGGGCAGGGTCTGGAACGCGCCCTGAAGCGGCGCAAGGAAAATGAAGACGGCGGTCAGGGCGACAATGGCAATTCGTCCCTCTTCGCCAAAGCCGAACCAGAGCAGAAACAAAGGCATAAACGCAATCGACGGAACGGCCCGCGAAGCGGCAAACTGCACATCCCAGAAATCAATCGTCCGTGTGACAACCGCCAGAAAATGCAACAGGTATGCCAGCCCCATGCCGATCAGGAAGCCTGTAATCGTGCGCAAAAGCGTTGCGGCAATCCCCTCGATCAGAGCCGGATGGAAAGCCGTGGCAACCTCCCACGGATGGGGCAGATAGGCCGGACCCACCCAACCGAATTCCGTCGCGGCCGCCCACAGGAGGAGGATCCCTGCCAGCACAAGAAAGCCTTTCAGTTTCCCGGCGGTTTTTTTCATTTCATTCTTCATACCGTCTCGATCCTGTCGATGGTTCCTGTGCGGGCATTTTTGTGCAGGGCGAAAGATTTGCCGCCGACCCAGTTCCGCAGTTCCTTTTCATGCGCCGTGACAAGCGTCAGGCGTCCGGAACGCATTTTCTCGATCAACAGGCGGGCCCGCGCGCGCGTTTCCTCATCCAATGAAGAGAAAAACTCATCCAGCAAAAGCAACGCGGGATCCTGCAACAGGGCGACAATCAACTCGACACGCTTGTACATGCCGAGCGAAAGTTCGTAGGGATAAAGATCGAGCGTCGCCGGGTCGAGCGCGACATCCGCAAGGCGCGCGCGCATATCGTTTTCCGTGATCTCTTTTCCGGTCAGAAAACGAATGTTTTGCCGGACGGTTTTCCACGGAAGAAGAGCCGCATGCGCGCCGATCAGGCGAACGTCTCCCGCACCGGAAAGATTTGCCTGCAATTTGACGTTCGGATCCTTATGGTCATACCAGCCCGAGAGCAAGCGCAGGAGCGTCGTCTTGCCGTAACCGGACGGCGCGACGAGATTGGCCATGCCCGTCCATTCGAGGCAAACATCCGCGAGGTCGATAAAGGGCTGCTTCGCGCCGCCGAACTGGAAACGTGCGCACGTAATTTCGAGTGAACGCGGGGCAGGATCTTCGGTCACGGTTTAGCTTTCTCCAATTATATTATCCTCACAAAAAGGCCTAATTTCCCGGAAAAAAGTTAACGCGCAATCCCGGAACCGTAGTTTACCCCCGCAAAAAGCGGGGGTCGAGCCTTGAAAACCGGGAGGTTTTCATTTGGCGAGACTTGGCATCCGGGATCTCGATCAAGAGACCCCGGCTCTGCGCAAAGCCTCCGCTTATGCGGAGCTTTTGCTTGTCCGGGGTTGCGGGTTTTTGAGATATTAACCTTTTCCCGGACACCAATGGGCGGTCGCGGTGAAAAAATGTTTCAGTTTTCTGGATCCCGGCGTTCGCCGGGATGACGGATTGGATTTGTTTTTCTGTCGGGAGATAAAAAATCACAGTTTATTCATCTGTTTGAGGAACCGGGCAGTCTTGTTCCAATGTTTTCAGGAACTCAGGAGCGACGAAGTCGCTCTTGTCATCCGGTATGCTGTCTTCCTTGCCTGCGCGGCGCATCTGGTTCTCGATATTGGTCCAGACGGCCTCCCAGTAAACCGGGCTTTGCGGGTTCAGGAACATGCCCTGT
>JANQFU010000022.1 GCA_028277665.1 Alphaproteobacteria bacterium
TTTTGCGCGACAGTGGGGACCGTAGACGAAGCGACAATCAAGCGTTACATAGAAGATCAGGATGATGTACCGGAAACGGTAAAAATCTGGGACGAGGAAGACCGGCTTTAGCCGGCACGCGCGTGGCTTCAGCCCGCGAACCGAAACCCTCGAATATCATTCGAGGGTTGTTCATAAAGACAGCAATTGTTATCTGATGTGCAACGGCGTATTTTTCTATGATGAATGAACACGTTATCAAAATCTTCACCATCGGTTTTACAGGCTCCAGCGCTGAGCATTTTTTTGAACGGCTCAAACGCGCGGGCGTAAAAAAGGTGATCGACACGCGGCTGTGGGCCGGATCACAACTCTCCGGCTTTGCCAAAAAGAAAGACCTGCCGTATTTCCTGCGGGAGCTTGCCGAGGCGGATTACGAATACCGACAGGAGCTGGCCCCCTCCGAAGATATCCTCAAAGCCTATAAGGACGGCCGGATCAACTGGGATGATTATGAAGTGCAGTATGTGCAGCTCATCGATCACCGAAATATCGCCAATATTTTAAGACCGGAGGAAGTTTCCGAAGCCTGTTTCCTGTGCGCCTGTAAGACAGAGCACAACTGCCACCGCCGCCTGCTGGCGGAATATCTGGAGCGTGAATGGGACACGCCGGTGGAGATTGTGCATCTGTAGAAGTTCTCTCAAAATCGCGGGTGGTATGCGGCCTGACCGGGAACTCGCCGTTATGGAACATTCTTGAAACGCAGTCCCAGTAAGGCTTTCCAACCGCTCTGTTTCTTGAGGTAAAGGTCGCGGTGTTTTGAGACAAATGGCTATTTTGAGACTATTTCGCCTTAGATATCGGCTTTAAACACGCCCAAAAGTGAGCAGTCATAGACGCCAGAACCCCACAGAGTGTGGGCTTCACGGCGTTGATTTGAAAATCTGGAATCAGTTCGAAAGTATGCAAATGGCTGGGGTGGCAGGATTCGAACCTGCGCATGGCGATACCAAAAACCGCTGCCTTACCGCTTGGCTACACCCCAATATTATGCCTGAAAATCGCCCGAATTCCAGGATGATCCGCGGCAGCGCCGCGAAGATGGACGGGACGTTACAAAAATTTTTTTCAAAAAGCAACAGCTATTCCGGACCTTACCATGGAAAAGCGCACCCGCCCGCAAGAAAGATTTGTGATATTTTACAAAACGCTTTATAGTGGACGGACTCACAAACACAACACGCCAGACGAATAACGGCCGGTCAGAAGGCATGCGGAGCGGGAGCGGGAGAAGCATGGGCATCAAGCGCAGCGCGTCCGGGCGAATCTATTTCGATGCGCCGGATGAAAATGAAGAAAATCAAAGTTATGAGGCGGAGCGACCAGCTGTCGTCCCGGAGCAAGACAGGGCGCAGGATCGGGAACAGGACCGGAAGACCCGGATTCTGAACGAGCGCCGCCAACAGGAATTGCGCCATACACAACTTCTTAAGCTTCTGGCGCAAGTCAGCGACCGTCTGAAACGCAGCGAATCCGAACGGGAAATCCTCGCCCGGGATATTCAGGATTACCGGAATCAGGTCATCGACATTGAGGATGCCGGAAAAAACGCGGAAGCCGCCCGGATTGCCCTTGAGAAAAAATTGAGCGACCGCCTGGCCGAACTTGATAAACGGGAAATCGTCCGCGCCAAAACCAGCAAGGATCTTGACAACAAATACAAGACCCTGATCGAACAGGCGGAAGCCCGCGCCGCCAGAGAAGAAAAGCGCCGAGAGGATCTCGACAAACGTCTGGAAGAGGCGCACATACAATCCGGACTTCTTGAAAACAAACTCGAAGAAGCCGTCGCCGAACAGACCCGCCTGTCGAAGCTGATTGAAAAGAATACGCAAGACCGCAGCCGCCTTCTCCGGCGGATCGAGCGCGTCGAGGAAGGCCTTCTCGAAACCCGCGACACCCTCAAATCCCGGGCGATGGTCCTTCTCACGGATCAGGCGCTGGCCGGGCAAAGCCGATTCCCGCAAATCGAGGCCTGGCCCGAAGACGAAAACGGTAATAAAATCGCTCCGTCTCCCGAAGCGCTGGCCGCCGCAAACGGAGAGCTGAGCGACACCCAGACCCGCCGCCTGCCCGTCTGGGCCCGCCCGATGCGTGTTCAGGCCGCCGGATTTGCCGGCATGCTGACCGCAGCCCTGCTGACGGGATGGGTCATGGGAGATCTGACCCGGCCCGCATACACTCCGGTTGCGATCATGGATCGGACGATGCTGACCGGGCTTCAGGAAGAAATCCCTGCGACACCGGAAGCCGCCGCCCCGCCGGTCTCCTCGAATTCTCTTACGGCGGAAGATCTTCTGTCCGGTGAAAAAGACGCGCAAGCCGTTGAGGCTTTTGCAGCCGATCCGCAAGCCCTTGCGGCAACCCTGAACGAGATTGAGCCGCAGGTGGCGCCTGCTGCACCCGCCCCGGAGCCGGTTCAAACGGAAAAAAAGCCGGTCCAGATGGCCAGAACGGAGCCGACCCGACCAATTATTGAGCCGCCGCCTGCGCCGAAAGCTCAAACAGCCGCAAAACCAAAAACAGCAGAAAAGCCGGAGATTTCGGCGGCGCCTCCCGAACCGGCTCGGGAAAGCGCCCTGCCGCCCGCGAAAACTGCCGCTCCCCCTTTGCCGGCCCCCAGAGACCCGGCAACACTTATCAAACCCGATTCCAGCCTGCCGCCACTGGTCAAAGATATTGAAACCCGGGCGTTCGAAGGCGTGGCAGAAGCCCAGCACGATCTGGCCGCCATCTACACCGCCGGACACGGGGACGTTGCCCGTAATTATGAACGCGCTGCGTTCTGGTTCCGGCAGGCCGCCGTCAACGGGATTGCCAATGCCCAGTATAATCTCGGCGTTCTGTACCATCAGGGGCTTGGCGTCGATCAGGACCTTAAAGAAGCCATCAAATGGTACCGGGCGGCGGCTGAACGCGGACATCCCGAGGCACATTATAACCTCGGGATCGCCCATATCGAAGGAATCGGCGTTACATACGATCCCAAGCGCGCCGCCGCCTATTTTGAAACCGCAGCGGCCGGCGGCATTACCGAAGCCGCCTATAATCTCGGCCTGATATATGAGAACGGGCTTCTTGGTGCGCCGTCTCCCGAAAAAGCCCTGTTCTGGTATAAAACCGCTGCCGATCAGGGCAACCCGGAAGCAAAAACGGCACTGGAGCAGCTTTCAAAAACTCTGAACATATCGCCGGGAGACATTGACCGGCTCATGAAAGAATCCCGTTCTGATTTTCCTGCCGTTCCGGAAAAACCAAAATACGCACATAATGATGTACAAAAAACACATATATCGCCTCCGAACGCCCCCGGAAACCCGATTCGGGATCAGGCCCTGGTCTCCCAGATACAAAACGAGCTGATAGATCTCGGCCTTTACCCGGGACCTGCGGACGGGGTCTTCGATCCCCTGACGGAAGATGCGATCCGCTCTTATCAGAAAACGAACGGCATCCCCACGACCGGCACGGCAACCGGTCCGCTGCTTGCGCATATGCGGGGAGAATGAGCGCAAAGCAGGGGTTATGTTCCGGCGTCCGCCAGATTTTTTGTATATACATCGAACAATGCGAGAAACCGGTCATTCTGATCCGGGCGCATCGGCGAGATTCTCAGACAATTTTCCGTTCCGGCTTTCGATGAAAAATCCCGCAGAACAACACCGTGCTCCCTGCAATACGTCCATAATCCTTTTGCATCCGCGACCTCGACCAGGAAAAAATTCGCGTCGCTCGGATAGACCCGGCACACGAAAGGCGAAGCTTTGAGATGTGCGCACAGGCGGTCCCGTTCCGAGAGCGCCTGTGCCCACGCCGTTTTCGCTTTGTCCCGGTTTTCGGGGCGGAGCGCCAGAAGCGCACTGGCGATCGCCGAGCGCGGCAGCGGGTAGGCGTCGAGCAATTTTGAACGCATCAGGGCAATAAAATCCGGATCCGCAGACAGCGTGACACCGACCCGTTCCCCGGCCAGCGCATACGCTTTCGAGAGCGTCCGTAAAATCAGCAGATTCGGATGCGCCGCCAGATGAGAGGATAAAGATCCTTTCCCGGAGAATTCCGCATAAGCCTCATCAAGAACGACGACCGCGCGCCCTTCGACGGCTTTCACGACGGCCAGAATATCCGCCTCAGGAAACGCTCCGGAAGTCGGGTTGTTCGGCGAACAAACATAAACAATCCTGACCCTGTTCTCCGGATCGACCGCAGCCTCGATCATGCCTTGAACATTCAACGAGAATCCGTGTTCGTTTTTAAAAAGCGGAACCTTGATCGTCCGCGCGGGCATCGAGGCGGCATTCACGCCGTACATACCGAATGTCGGCGGATGAATCAGAACGGCGTCTTTGTGAGGTTCGCAAAACACTTTCGTCAGGAGCGCGATCGATTCATCTGCGCCGCGCGTGGCCAGAACCTGCTCCGTTCCTACGCCGTAGACATCGGCCAGAATTGAAATCAGGGCCGGAGGCTGAGGCTCCGGATACTGATTCATGCCGGTGAGTTCCGGCAAAATCGGCGGCAACTCGTTCGCATTCATGAAAATCTGCGTTTCGTCTTTCCCGGCTTCCATTCCGGCCGAGACATATCCCGTCATCTCCCGGAAATGCGGACGGATCAGGTTATAAAGCAACGGCGTCATGTCGATCTCTTTTTATCGTTACGCTGGAGTGGGGCGGTTTGCGGGGTCTGATTGTAGTACCCGCTCTTCCGGTAGAGTTTAAGCGCAAACCCGGCCAGAACGCTGACCACCGCCGCAACGGGAACCGCAAGAAAAACGCCGACAATTCCGGCGAACGCGCCGCCTGCCATCAGGGCGAACAGGATCCATAGCGGATGCAACCCGACGCTTTTCCCCATGATCCGGGGCGTGATAACGTTGCCTTCGATCACCTGACCTATCAGATAAATACCCGCGATCAGAGCGACATAGCCCCATTCCCCGGACTGGAACCATGCAACCGCAACCGAAACGACCAGACCGACCGTCGAGCCGACCAGCGGGATAATCGAGAGGACACCGGACAGGATTCCAATCATAACACCGTATTTCAACCCGGCGAGGGCAAGCGCAATCGCGTAAAGCAGGCCGAGCACGACGCAGACCGTCAGTTGTCCCCGAACGAACCCGGCGAGCCTTCGGTCGATTTCTGTCCAGAGCGTGTGGATGGTTTCAATATGGCGACGGGGCATCAGATCCTCAATAAACCCGGAAATTTTCGGCCAGTCCTTGAGCATAAAGAAGGACGTCAGAACGCTCAAGGCTGCCGTTACAAGAAGCCCGGCAAACGCCTGCCCGCTCTGCGCCAGATTACCAAGAACATTGCCGCCCACAGACAAGGCGGATGTCATGTGTTCTTTCACGGCGCGCCCGATATCTTCCATACCGTTCATCCCGAGACGGTGTTGCGTCCACTCGGCTGCCGGCTGAACGAGCCCCCAGAGGCGGGAGAGAAAATCCGGAAGATCTTTGACGAATTGTGCCGTCTCCCGGTAAAGCGGCGGCAGGCTCATCGCCAGAAGCAGGGCGACCAGAAGGATAAAAAGGACCAGAATCCCGGCTACGGCGGCATTCCTCGGAACGCCTTTTCCAACGCAGGCCGCGACCGGCGGATTCAGAAGATACGCAACAGCCATCCCGATCACGAAAGGCGTCAGAACACCCCGGAACAGCCAGATCAGAGCAAGAGAAAAAAGACCTGCGCCAAGCCAGAACAGGATTTGCGATTTCGTCCAACCTTCAGACATATAAGGCCCCTTTTTATATCAACGATACCTGCCGCTCCCGTTCTCAGCGTCTTTTTTATACAATCGATAGACGGCGCGGCGCTCATTTCCCGGCAGGTTGTCCGCATATCCCGGCAGGGACAAAGCCAGATCTTCCTGCGCGAGCGCGAGCCGCAAACGGTCCTGTGAACCCCGGAACGTGATATCGATCAGCGCCTGCGCAGGATTAACCGAAACAACGCTCACACCACCCAGGCCCTGTACACGCTCCAGATCCTTGCGAATACCGACCCAATCCGACATCCGGCGAATCCGGACAATCGCACGCAGCGTCTGATCCTGCTCGGGCGCCGCAACCGTGCGCCGTTTCCAGTCCCTGTGCAGATACCCCCGGACCTGACCGGCGGCGCGCGAAAAAACGGCTTTTTCCGTATCCCGCGGAGCAATCTCGACCCTCAAACTGTTGAGATAAGCGGGCTGACCGTCTCCCATACCGTACATATGCACATCGACCGCAAAAATCCGGCCGTCCGACACGTTCCGGGCCGGGACGGCTAAAAGCGAAATTACATCCCCCGCACCGTAACGTATTTGCAAACTCTCGACCGCCCTGCGATCGAGAGTCAACGCATCCCGCTCTTCAATGTCCCGCAAATCCTCAAGATCTCCGATCGGCGCGATAACGGGAACCAGAGAGTCGGAAAATTTTCCGGTCTGCCAGGCCTTCATCCAGGGATTGTCCCCCCATAAAAACGTCCTCGCCCCCCACTGATAAAACGGCAGAACAAGGATCGGCTTACTCGCGACATCGGTATAGCTTTGTCCGCGCATGTCAAAGAACCGCTCAACGGCCTTTTCGCGAAAGCGGAACGTATAGGTGCCGATATACCGGTTCGCTGCCATTTTTTCGCCGGTCAACTCGAAATCCTGAACGAGCGCGGCAATTGTTTCCGGTGCCGGCATTTCCATGGCGGCCTGCGCGGAATCCGAAAGCATGCGCCGCGCCAGCGTCGAAAATGCGATGCTCTGGGCATCTTCAAAAGCCTGTTCGCGTGCCTTGACGGCGTTTTCGTCCGTCACGTCCACCTTGACCCCGCGCACCGTATATAAATCCGAATCCGCCCTGGCAAAAGGCACGGCGGCGGTCATATAAAAAAAGAACGTCAAAACAAGAAAAACGCGCATCTGAAACCCTTTAATTCTTTACCCGCTCGCTGAAATATCCGATATTCAGCCTGTCATCCGGAAGGCCATGCTCATATATAACGGGAAAGCCTCATGAAAGAAAGCGCATACAAACAGCCGGGCAAACAACCGGGCATTTATTATCTTCATGCAGGACAAAGAGAAAGAACTGAGGATCGATGACTGATCGCAAGACAACACGGATCGCCGTTTTGATTTCCGGACGCGGATCCAATCTCAGGGCCCTCATCGACGCTTGCGCCGCGCCGGATTTCCCGGCGGAGATTGTTTGCGTCCTGAGCAACAAACCCGATGCCGGCGGGATTGCCCACGCCGAAAAGGCCGGGATCCCGGTCGAGATCGTCTGGCAAAAAGATTATACCTCAAAGGCGGAATTTGAATCGGCGATGCTGGCCGCGCTCGGCCAATATCCTGTCGATCTTATCTGTCTGGCCGGGTTCATGCGAATTCTGAGCCCGAATTTTATCGCACGATGGCCGGACCGGATTTTGAATATCCATCCGTCCCTGCTCCCCGATTATAAAGGGCTCGACGTACACGAGCGGGTCGTTGCGGATAAATGCGCGGAAAGCGGGTGCAGCGTCCATTTTGTCGTCCCGGAGACGGATGCGGGACCCGTAATCGTACAGGAACGCGTGCCGGTCCTGCCGGACGATACGCCGGACACGCTGGCGGCCCGAATTCTGGCGCGCGAACATGTCGCCTATCCGAAGGCTGTACGCCTTTTTGCAGAGGGAAAACTCCTTGTACGCGGCAATTCGGTTGCAATACAAGAAGATTAGCGTCAGACTGGTAGTCTCCGAGAACAACCGTCCGGAGTTTTCATGCGCATGTCTTCGATCAAGCCTTTCAAATTTAACCTGTGCCTTTTTCTGACCGCCGCGATTTTGTTTTTTTCGGCGTCGTTTGTTCTGTCGACAGAAACAGCGCACGCACAAACAGCCCCTTCGGAAACGGAAAGCCTTACAGCGGCAGAAGCGCCTGATGCGAAACGGCGGGCACCGGCTGACGGAAGAGTATCTTCGTTTCGCCGCCTGCTCCTGACAGAATGGTCGGAAAGCGTTTCTCCTTCCAGAGAAATGCTTCAAATCGAGGATCCGTCACAAAACTATATCCTCGCTCCTTATATCTTCCATCTCATCGATGATGGAGATCTCCTCACCCGGAAAAAGATCCTCGACCTGTACAATGAAGGACGGATCGGAGAGCCGATCGCCGGGGACATTTTATCGCTCGGGGTCAAACACGCTCAGCACTGGCTTGTTTTTCGGCTGACCAACCACACAGAACAAGCGGACTGGATTCTTGATTTCGGCACGCTGGCAACGGGACGTTACGCGATTATCAACACCATGTCTGTTTTTGACGCAAGCCGGAAGACGATTCTTTTCGATAGCGCGCAAAATGGCACGGTTCAGAAATCTCTGCTTCCAAACGGCGCCGTTTTATCTGTGAATTTGCCCCCCGGAGAAAAAACCGTCGTCGCCATTTCGCTGAGAACAGAGGGCCCTTTTCCTTCGACCCTGAGGCCGCGCCTGTCGGCTCAACCTGCCTATATCGCAGAACAGGACAAAACGTTTGACGTCTCCTCTCTGGTTCCGTTCTTCCTTGGAGCCGCAGGTCTGATTTTCCTAACCCTGGCATTTATGATCGGCCGCCCGGAAGCCCTCATCGCAAGCCTTTATTTCCTCCTGCAATACGGCCTGTATCATACGCTGGACGTTTTTTTCTGTTGCCACGCCGCACTGCCCTGGCTCTCTCTTTCCGGAGAAACTCTGGTCGCCCTGTTTTTGAGTCTGTCTCTCATTGCCGGGCTTTTCTATATGCGCTTTTTCTTTATTTTTGAGAGTACGGAAATTCCGGAAAGACTCTTCCTTTATACGCTTGTCGTTCTGACCGCTTCCGTCCCCGCAATTCAGGCCCTTGTTCCACAGACCGGATATCTTCATTTTTCAGTCGTCATGGGCATGCCTCTTGTCGTGCTTATGAGTCTGACGTTCTTTTCTTTTTTCCAGATGCAGCGGGAGAAATACGGCGCACCGGAGCTCACTCTGGGATGGAGCGCGGCACTTGCCGGATATCTGGTCATGTTTGCGGGCGCGCTTGAACTTTTCGACCCGCAAACGATCATTTTGGAGCAATACTGGACGACTATCCTCGTACAAGCCGTTCTGTTCGTGATCGCCCTGTACAAAAAATCTGTTGTCTTAAGGGCTATAGATTTCGAGTCTCAAGGGAAATCGCCTGAATTTCAGGATGACGAAGAATTTGCCCGGATCAAGCGCAGCAAAGATGCCTCAGACCAGATTCGCCTCATGCGCGTGATTGAGCGCGAACGCGAACTTCTTGCCGAAATGCGACGCCGGGAAGAACAGCGCACAGAGGAAATGCGGATTGCCAAAGACCGTGCAGACGAGGCAAATCGTGCCAAATCCGCTTTTCTTGCCGTTATCTCGCACGAAATCCGGACGCCGATGACCGGCGTAATGGGAATGGTCCGCCTTCTGATGAAAACGCCGCTCGATCAGCAACAAAAAGACTATATCCGAACCATCATGGATTCGAGCGAATCCATGATGGCGCTTTTGAACGATATTCTCGACTTCGAGAAAATCGATGCCGGAAAAATGGATCTTGAGATTATCGACCTCGACCTGCACCGGCTCATCCAAAGCGTCATTATGCTGATGTCCGGTCATGCCAGCGAGAAAAACCTCGAGTTGAAGTCCGATATTTCCGAAGATACGCCGCAATATATCAAAGCCGACCCGACCCGCCTGCGTCAAATTCTGTTGAATTTATGCGGAAACGCCTTGAAATTTACCCGCAAGGGCAGCGTAACCATCCGGATCAAATGCAAATCCAGAAAAGAAACCGACCCGGAGAAACTGCCGGAATATGCCCTGTACTTCGCCGTTCAGGATACGGGAATCGGCATTCCGGAAGACGCGCAAGCCCAGCTTTTCAATCCGTTTTCCCAGGCGGACAGCAGCATCTCCCGCAAATACGGCGGCAGCGGTCTTGGGCTTGCGATCTGCCGCCGCCTGATTGAAGCCATGGGAGGCAAAATCGGCATCGAAAGTGAAGAAGGACAAGGCAGTACGTTTTTCTTCACCTTGCAGGTCCGCGGCGGAAATCCCGATGAGATCGGCAAACACGCCTCAACGGCCATAAAAAGTGACGGAACAGGCCAGAAATCTGCCCCTGAAAACATGCCGGAGAGAATCCTCCATATCCTTGTTGTCGACGATAACAAGGTCAACCGGGATGTTGTCGCCGGATTGATCGGGCATGAAGGCCACAACGCCGATCAGGCTGACAGCGGTGATAACGCACTCGAGAAAATAGAAAAACGCAAATACGACATGATTTTGATGGATATCCAAATGCCGGGTATGAGAGGAGAAGAGGCTACGCGCCGTATTCGGCAGAGCGAGACCCCGCGCACAGCGCAAACGCCGGTTTTCGCCCTGACCGGAAACGTCATGGAGAGTGACATCCGCCGCTTTGAGGACGCGGGAATGAACGGCTTTCTGCCCAAACCCATCTCTCCCGAAGACCTGAACGCCATTCTGGGGCGCGTCATACGCGGCGAAGCCGGAAAACCGGTCTTTAACCTCCCGCAAACGCATATCGTTAAAACAAAAGACGCGGCAGAAAGCGCGGCAACGGCAACGACAGCGCCATCGCACGACAAAAAAGAAGCCGGTCCGTCGTCGCCTGAATTATCTGCTCCACGCCTTGAAAAACACCCGTCCGAGAACCGCGATAATCCGCTTGAAACACCTCTTGAAATTGATCTGGACGAACCCGAAGAAAAAACGAAAGGCAAATTTTCTAAAAAACCGAAAAGGGAAGAGCCTTTACCACCGCTCGACGAGACTATTTTCGATCACCTTCTTCTTGCGACTTTACGAGAAAGCCTGAATAAATCCCAATTTCAAGAGCTTCTCGACGGATACAAGGACAAGGCCGTGGAAATTATCGAGCATCTGGAAAAGGCTCTGAAGAAAAAAGATTTCGACTCCCTGCGCACCCGGGCGCATGAACTCAAGGGCATGGCGGGAAATTTCGGGTTCCGGGATGTCAGCCGGGTTGCGGAAGAGGTAGAGCGGGATCTCAAAGTTTTCATAAAATCTCCGGAGACGGATCTTCCGGAGGATCTTGAACAAAAAACCGGCCAGCTGCGCTCCTGTCACGAATTATCGTGGGCGCACCTGACCGAATGGATCGAAAAATAACCCCTGAAAATCAGCCGACGATCTCGATCCCGCTGAAGAAGAACGCAACTTCGATCGCGGCATTCTCCGGGCTGTCCGAGCCGTGAACCGAGTTCGCTTCCAGACTTTCGGCGAAATCTTTACGGATCGTGCCGGCATCGGCATTCGCCGGGTTCGTCGCGCCCATGATTTCGCGGTTGCGGACGACGGCGTTTTCGCCTTCGAGGACCTGCACCACGACCGGACCGGACGTCATAAACGTGACAAGATCGTTATAGAACGGGCGCTCTTTGTGGACCTCGTAGAATTTTTCCGCCTGTCTTTGCGTCAGGTGCAGACGTTTTTGCGCGACGATGCGCAGGCCCGCGTCTTCAAAACGCTGGTTGATTTTTCCGGTCAGGTTCCGCTTCGTCGCATCGGGTTTGATGATCGAGAGGGTGCGTTCTACAGCCATGTTTGACACCTTTTATATGTGTTGTTTGTGTGTGAGTTGCAAAAAGTCAGCGCATCAGTTCAGGGCGGTTATAACCTCGCCCGCCGCGACTTGCAACAGGGGTTTTTAACGAAATTGTCTTGCTTTTCGCAAACGTGAAAAAACCGCGAGCGGCACGGCGGTCGCGAGTGTCGGCACGGCATACAACCACATATGCGCATCGAACAAACCCGCCGCGAACATCCCGCCGGACAGAGCCAGCGCGAACAGGACAATGAGTGCAACGGCCCGGTCCGTCACAGGATCGGCCCGTGCCGAGATCGCGGCATAGATGATCGCCGGACCGATAACGATCACGATGATCGCGAGGCTCAGGATGTACTGGATGAAGTCATTGATCGTCATCGCGAGAACGCTGAGCGCGATGAGCAGGATGATCGTGACCGCGCGCAGCCATCGGATAAAACGCGCGCGCTCCGCCCTGAAGTCCACGCGCGCGACGTTTTTTGTGATCTGCGAGGCAATGACGTAAACGAAGTTGTCGAGCGTGGACATGAGAGCGCTGAACAGGAAGATTCCGAACAAGGCGACAACGACCGGCGCACCGATTTCTCCGGCGAAAAGCGCGGCGAAGAGAGCAAAAGGATCGCTTTCGTCGGACAGGGCGGCAATCCCGCTCGTAAAGGCAATAATGCCGAAAACAATTAACGTGTCTATTCCGATGGCGATAAAACAGGCGCGGCGCGCCGTCTTTGCGCTATTCGCCGAGTAGAAACGTTGCCAGAGATCGGGCGTGGCCCACATAACGGTGCAGGTGAAAGCCATCCCGATCAACATGTTCCAGTTGATCGTTTCAAGGCGCGCCATCTCGGTTTGCAGGTCCGGCAGCTCACCAATGGCAAACGCGCCGACGGCAAGCAGGATCATCACAATAACCTGAAAGAGATCCGTGCGGATCAGGGTCTGATAGCCGCCGATCCACAGATAGGTCCCGACGATCACCGTCGAGAACCAGATTCCCCAGCCCGTGCCGATCCCAAGCAATCCGCCCAGAACCGTGCCGCCGATGAAAATCTGGGCGGCCGCGCCCAGAAACACGACCAGAAGAGTCGCGGCGTTGACGATTTTTGCGGAGAGGGGACCGACTCCGCTTTCAACCAGATCCGGGATCGTGACCATGTTTTCGCGGAAAGCGCGCTCGCGCACACGCGGGGCGAGCCAGGCCATAACGAGAATGGCGAGGTAATAGGCCGCGATGACGAGATAGGACCACCAGCCGAGCGTCAAGACGATCATGAACCAGAGCGGCAAAGCGGAACCGGAGCGCAAAACACCGACGACCCCGGCGGTCGTCTCCGGAAGGGTGCATTGACGTGATCCGATCACGAAGCCTTCGCCCGCATCGTGATACCGCGCCCGCCACGATATCCCGGCCAGAACCGAGACATAAAGACCGAGGAAGATGAGGGAATAGCTAAACAGGGTCATGAGGTGTTTCCTTTCAGGCGCGATAGGACAGCGGCGATCAGGCAGAAGAGCAGGGAAACCCCGGCGGGGATGATCGTATAGATCATCTCGCCCAGAGCGCCGGAGGCAAACAGGGCCGCAAATACGGCAAGGGCGGCGCCGACCCCCGCACCGAGCAGGCGGTCCGTCAGTCCGGGTCCACGGAACAGGCCGAGCGCGCAGAAGACAAAGACCGGCGCGCAGATATAAAGAACACCGATTGTGGCGAACATGAAGCCGATCAGGTCTTCGATCCCAAAGGCGCTCAACACCGTCAGGACAAGAAGTCCGATCAGGGCGCAGCGGGCGGTGCGGACGTAATCCGCGCGCGTATGCGACAGACGTGCGGGCAGGAAGTTCTTCACGAGTGTCGAGGAAAACACGTAAGCCAGCGTATCCATTGTGGACATGCTCATCGCCAGCAGCGCGACGGAGAACGCGGCGAGAATGCCCTGCGGCAGGCCGGGAACGAAGAACAGTCCGTAAATCATATCATGATCGCCGATCTCTGTCGCGAAGGGTTTCAGGCCGAGACCAAGCCAGATCGCCGGGACCGTGACGATCAGGCTGAACACGACCGCGAGCGGATAACCGGCCCGGATGACGTTCGCGGACCGGGCGGAGAGAACTCTTTGCCACATCCCGCCATCCGCCAGCATATACAGCACGCCGATCATAAAGAAAGCGAAGGTTGTCGGTGCATCCATGCTCATGACGGAAGAAAAATCGAGCACGTCGTCCCGGGCCGGCGGCACGAAAAACGGCAGGGCGAGGATCACAAAAAAAACGGCGAACTGAAGCAGATCGGTCCGGATCACGGTCGCATAGCCGCCGAAATAGAGATACGTCCCCATGACGGCGGCCACGGAGACGATCCCGGCCCATTCCGGCAGGCCGAACCCGACAGCGAACAGATTGCCCGTCAAATAAATCTGGATCGCGATTCCGATGACGCAGACGAACAGCAGGCACAGGCTCGTCGCTTTTTCGGTGAGCGGGCCGATCTTGCCGCGGACGATCTGGTTGATCGTGATGTAGTTGTTTTGCGCCGCGAAGGCGCGCATGCGCGGGCCGATGACGGCATAGACGATTGCCGCCGTCATCATTCCGGCGAAATACCACAGCCCGCCATATCCGATCACACCCGCCATCCCGATCCAGAACGCGAGTCCCGCGCTGTCCCGGAATCCGCAGGTGATCGAGCCGATCGTCGGCAGATATCCGACCTTCCGGCTGCCGATAATGAATCCGTCATCTGTCTCCGACCGCCCGGCATGCAGACCGATCCCGATCAGGAGCAAAAAATACGCCGCGATACAAAGAAGAATGAGCATAGCTTCCGTTTCATCCCGTTTTTTTGTAGAACCTGCGCAGCACGTTCTCATATGCTACAGCATTTTCAAAAAAAGGCATATGCGAAGCGTTCGGGATCGATTTGAATGACCCGTGGCTTTCAACGAAGCGTACGAAGTCACGCGAAGAAAAATAAGGAACCCCCGCTATGGATAAGAGCCCTTTAAAATCTTATAAATCAACCGTCATCCCGGCGAAGGCGCATGGGTGTCCGGAAAAAGGTTAACGCTTCCAAGATCGCAACCCCGGACAAGCAAAAGCACCGCGTAAGCGGAGGTTTTGCGTAGAGCCGGGGTCTCCTGATAGAGATCCCGGATACCAAGTCTCGCCAGATGAAAACCTGTCGGTTTTCAAGGCTCGCCTAAGTTCCGGGATTGCGCGTTAACTTTTTTCCGGACGGTCATGGGCGATCGCGGTGATCCAGCATGTTCGAACATTTATTCACTACGAAGCCGCGAAGAGCACGAAGTCTGCGCGAAGCGAATTATTCTTCTTCGTGCGTACTTCGCGCACTTCGTGGTGAAAAAACTGGATCCCGGCTTTCGCCGGGATGACGTTGGTTTGTGATATCTTATAACATTCCCTATTCATAGCTAAGGTTATGTATAAACCTCTTTCCGGCCGTTTATGAACGTCACAATCATATGCCACATGTTGTTCGGCAGGGACGGATCGTCGAGGCTTTCCAGCCGCGCCTCAATCGTAAACGCGCAGGTCTTCGGAATTTCGAAAGAGACGTTACTGTTCACGAATATGCGGGCTTTGGAAATGGAGTCAAACAAAGACAACATATCTTTATCTTTCGCCGCATGCCCCGGGGCCGGGTCGCTGTCAAACGTCCAGGGAAGTGTGTGTCCGAGATTAAGAACCGGCGCGTCTTCGGGGCGGGTCGTCAGAAGCGCTCTGTCGTTCGTGAGACGGCTTTTTTCAAAAAGGACGCGGGCGTAAGAACACAGATCCGAAAATGTTTTCCCGGGTGCGGCGAAATCCGCGATCTCCTTCAAAACATCTTGCGCCGCGCGAAGATGCTCCCGGTAGCGCGGATTCGTTCCCCGATAATGGGTACGCGCGATATCTCCGATGGCAGCCTGCGCTTTATGGACCGGAGAGGCATAAACCAGCACGATGCTTTCCGGCGTGATCCGGATATCATCGCGGGGCCAGTACGTTTCCTTGCGCAGGGAGTCGAATTTAAGCCGGTCGAAATTTTTGTCGTCCGCAGCCAGAACGGCGATCCCGCCGGGCGGCGGGCGATACCATCCTTCCGGATAAAGCTCCGGATTGGCGGCGAGTGCCGCCCGGATTTTTTCGGCGCATTCCTTTTCGCTCAAACGGTCGGCCTCATCCAGAATCCGGGCCAGACACTCCCCGGCATAGACACGGGTTTGGGCCGCGGCCTGAATGCGCTCAATCGGAGATATGGCCGGAGGGGCTGTCACTGTCATCGGTCTCAAACAAATGCAAAAACCGGCCGTAGCCGCGGCCGGCCATGTCGGCGAGGGGGATGAACTCGAGCGCGGCGGAGTTTATGCAGTAACGCTGTCCGCCTTCCTCCGGCGGGCCGTCCTGAAACAGATGTCCGAGATGCGCATTCGCTCTGGTGGAGCGGACTTCCGTGCGCTGCATGCCGTGGCTGTCGTCGTCTTTCGTATCGAGAACGCCGCCCGAGATCGGCTGTGTGAAGCTCGGCCAGCCCGTCCCCGAATCGAATTTATCCGTTGAGGAAAAGAGCGCTTCGCCGGAATGAATATCGACGTAAATGCCGGGCGCGTGATTGTCCCAGTACGCATTCTGGAAGGGCGGCTCCGTTCCGTCGTGCAGGGTCACATATTCCTGCATCTCGTTCAGGCCCGTTGTTTTCCTGTCACTCTGATGTCCGTCCATATCGTCGGCCTTTCCCTGCGCGGAGACAAGCGCCAGTGTCGCCAGGAAGGTTAACAGACAATACCCGTGTTTTTTCATCCGGACCTCCCCGCGAGACGCCATCTAATTTACTTCGGTACAGGCAAGCTCGCGATGGGCTCGCCGGACAGGATATCGTCAATATGGGCCCGCACATCAAGCCGGAGTGCACGGCAATTCCTCGCGTTATCGAGGAGATAAAGTTTTTCGGTCCGGTGATTCGCCTCCGCATAGACGACAAAATTCTGCGGCGCGTTCATGACCGAGACCTCCTCTCCGGAATCCGCACAAAAAACGTCTGCCGTGCCGATCACGCTGCGATTCCCCTCGCGATAGGCATCAAACGTCACAGTCGGACGCATCTTTTCTTTTTTATTATTAGCGGAAACATTTTCTACGGCATAACGCGGCGCCTGAATTTCGAGAGATCCTTTGACGTTTCCATTCATGACATAGACCGGCACGGCGCGCGCCACATTCAGACCGAACCCGACGGTCGCCGAATTTGAAACCGTATCGCCTTTCCCCGACTGGGCCTGCGATTCGCGTTCGACCAGAAAGTGACTCCGGTATTCCCCCTCCGGAAGACCGGGTTTCCGCCGAACCAGGAACGACACGCGCTGCGCTTCTCCCGGCTGAAGAGTCGTGCGGCGCGGAGAAAATCGCAAAACCTCTCTTGCCGGACGATAACCGGGAACGGAATCCATGCCCTCTTTTTCAAGATTGACGACGTCCCCGTCCGGAGTCATGGCCACATGCCGCCAGCCGAACCGGTAAGTCTCCGGTACAGAAGAGTTGTTTTTAATGATAAAAAAGCCAGTTTTCTGTTCCGAATCAATCACAAGGCGCGGCGGCGTAATCGCCATGGCGTTTGACGGCTGCGAAAATCCGCCGCAAACAGGAATCGCAAAAGCAAGAGCTAAAACAAAATGTTTTAAAATACTTCCAAATGACACTGTTCCAATTCTCATTCTTTGCCTTCCTTTAACCTTCGTCCGTCTGTTCCCTGTCAGGGAATGGATGTGATCGAGATGGTGATGGTTGAGTTGTTGTACGCCCCCGTTGGCAGACCGTTCGTAAAATTGAGTCTGGCGCCGACTTTAAAGGTATGAGTCGGATTGATCAATGCCGCCGCGTAAGTATAAGGGGTCGTCTGGGATCCGGCGCCGGTCTGGACGTAAAAATTGTTCAGTTGAACAGACCCGCCGCCATGCGTTGCCGTCACCTGTGGCGCCGTCATGGACACCCGGACGTTTTGCGAGGCGACACCGGCTGTCGTCTGAATGGTACACTGCGCGGCCTGCGCCGCACCGGATGCCTGGGTATGGCAGGCGTTGTTGGAGGTATTGCTTGCCGGCGTCGCCCGAACCCGGATATAGCCATTACAAAGCGGGAGAATGGCGCCGAAAGCAAATTGCTGTCCACAACTGATGGTCGGCGGCGCCGCCGACGCAATCCGGAGAGGCGCGGACATCAGAACCAGCGCGGCAACGCTTACAGTCCTCGGAACGGATTTCGATGCCGATAAAAGCCTACGCGCGATGGCAAACATGTTCTTCCCTGAATTGATATTAAGGAACGCCTGCTCTTCAATATATAGCAAGTTGCTGCGGACTCAATCTCTTCTCTTTTTTTTATAAATTACGGGGAGCGGGAATGCGGATAAACAGCAAAGCGTTCTAAAAATAGCCAGTTAGGAAAGAAGTCTCATAAAAAAGCCCGCAGAAGCGGGCTTTTTGTTTTTGATGTCCCAAATCGATCTTACGGAAGGTCCGTGATCGTTAACACAATCGTGTTTGCATTGTAGGTTCCGACACCCGGAGTTGCGAAAGTGATCTGTCCACCGACGTCTACCGCCGTGTTCCCACCACCGGCCATGTTCGCCCCCACGTTCCCGCCGAGCGCAACAGTCACAGAAGCCGCGAGCGCATCACCGGCCCCGCCTCCAGACAAGGTGAACCGGTTCAACGTGATTGCACCGGCGTTATAGGTGTTGTTGGCACCCGTTGCCGAAACCGTCACGTTGTTCGCGCCTGTTCCGGCCGTAACGTCAAAATTCCCCGGCGATCCGGCCACAGCGACAGAGGCGTTCGTCGCCGTCGTCGTTGCCCCGGCAGGGCTCAGCGTATGGTTCCCGGTAATCCCGGCTACGTTCGTGATCGCCAGACGTCCGAAATCCAGTGTGTTCGTGTTCGCCAGCGTGACCTGCGTCACAATCTGGACGTGCCACGGAATTGTCGCCGTACCGGCTTTCGCCGGCATAGCGATCGGCGGGACGAACCCGCTCATGACGGCCATGGCTGAGCCGGCCACCAGTGACTTCTTAAGGTTAATTTTGTTTATATCCACGACTTTAACTCCTTTTCCGTTCGAGGTTGCCCGCCCTAAAATGAAAAACTCCTTTTTTCATTGGAAACGACGCCACACAAGGGATCGCGTCATTTTTCATCTCCCGGACCAACAATACATTAAATCATAGCACAATCAACTGCAATATAAAAGGGTTAAAGCGCACAATTAAAGCTCTTAAGCGTTTTTTTTCGTCAGCGCAGAGGTCACAAAAAGGTAAAAAATATGTTAATATCATCAGCATATTGCGCAACAGATTGTTTTTACCGCACTTCCAATTTTCCGCAATAGCGTTTATAGTCAGATTGTGCGTTATGTCCTGCAACAGAAGACCGACACTACACTTCTATATATATCCATTCCCGCTTAAATGCTGCACGCAGTAACGTACTGAGATGATTTGTCGCACTTGCCCCCGGAAGGAATTCCGGGATCATCATCAGAGTTTTTTATAAACACACATAACAGAAGGACCGCATTCATGGCTGCCGACCAGATCGTTTTTTTTGGAGACAAGGAGTATGAACTGCCGATCGAGAAAGCTCTTGAGCTTGCGCGCGGACACCATATGGCCGGAAACCTTATTCTGGCTGAAAGAACATACAGAGATATCCTTAAAACCGCTCCTGACATGCCGAATGTCCTGCACCTGCTCGGCGTCCTCCTCTATCAGACCGGAAACATTTCCGGCGGCATTGAATATATGCAGAAATCTGTCGAACTGGCCCCCGATGAAAAGGAGTACTGGAACAATCTCGGCGGCGTCCTTGTGTACGCGGAGCGGAATTCCGAAGCGCTGGAATGTTTTGACAAAGCACTCGCTCTTGCGCCTGCCCATGTCAACGCGCTCAAGAACAAGGCACACCTTTTCTGGAAAATGAAAAAATTCGTCGAATCGGAGGAAACGGCCAGACTGGCCGCCGCGCAATGTCCGGGCGACATTGATCTTGCAATCACACTTGGCCTTGCCATGGTCGGACAAGAAAAATACGAAGACGCCATCAAACTCTGGGAAGACACCGTTGAATACGCGCCGCAGGATTCCCGCCTGTGGAGCAATATCGCGAATGCCTGCCGCGAAACACAGCAACATGACAAGGGTTTGAATGCTGCAAGAAAGGCCGTTGAGCACGACCCCAAAAACATTGAAGCGCAAAACAATCTCGGCTGCATTCTGCGCGACCTGGGAGATGCGGAGAACGCAGTCGACGCCTTCCGCGCCGCAGTCGACGAGCGGCCGCAATATGATACGGCGCAACACAATATGGCGCTTGCCCTTCTTGATTTACGCCGCTTCAAAGAAGCCCGCGTTGCAGCAAAATATGCGATTGCTTTTGCAGAAGCCTACAAACATGAACACAGTAATTATTACACGGCCCTGAGCGTTGCACAACGCGAGCTTGGGGAATTTTATGAAGCACAACTCGCCGCACAACGCGCCATCCAGATCGACCCCGACAATGCAGCGGCTTATGCCGATCTTGCGGACGTTCTGTATCTGTACAACCGCTTTGAGGACGGCTACGCCGCACTGCAGGTCGCCCTCGACAAAAACGAAGACGATCCTTTCGCCTATGAAAAACTGGCCAGCATATTCGAGCGGCTCGATGAGCCGGACCGCGCACTGGAAGCTATCGATAAGGCCATCGCGCTCGCGCCCCACATCCGCTTCTTCAAGGCCAGAAAAGCCGCGATCCTGTTCGCAGACAACCGTCTTGAGGCGGCTCTCGAACTCGCAACAGAGGTTAACAACGAAGCGCCGGGCATGATGTTACCTTATACGACGATTTCCGAGTCCCTTGTGTCTCTCGACCGAACGGAAGAAGCCGAGACATGGATTCGCAAAGGACTGGAAAACCTGAAAGCTTACCCGACGGCCTACCACACGCTCACCAATTTCAAAAAATTCAAGAGCACGGATGACCCCGATCTTCAGGACATGCTGTCCCTCATGGACACAGCGAAAAAAATGGGGGCCTATATGGAGACGAGCCTGAATTTCTCTCTTGGCGCCGCTTATGACAGCCTGAAAGATTACGACCGCGCTTTTGAACACTACAAACTCGGGAACGATCTGAAGGCGAGCATCAGTCCGTTTGATCTGAAGCTGGAGCCGAACACTTTTCAGATCGTCAAGGATCAGTATCCTCCGGAATTTATCGAAACGCTTGGCAAACAGGGGAGTTCTTCAGACGTACCGGTCTTTATTGTCGGTATGCCGCGTTCCGGAACGACGCTGACCGAGCAAATTCTCGCCGCCCACCCGGATGTCTACGGCGCCGGAGAGCTGGCGGATCTGCTGCGCACCAAACGCCGCTTTCTCGAGATATCGCCGGAAAACGCGGCGCAGGCCGGAGATTTGTACGTCCAGTTTATCCGGGAACGGGACCCTTCCGGCAAAGCGAAACGGATTACCGATAAAATGCCGGGCAATTTCCGGCATCTCGGACTTGTCGCGGCTCTGCTTCCGAACGCGAAAATCATTCATTGCCGCCGGGATCCGATCGACACCGGATTGTCGAATTACAAACAGCTCTTTTCCAACGGCCAGTTCTGGTCCTTTACTCTGGAAGGCATTGCGTTCGAGCACAAACGCTATCTCGATCTGATGGAATACTGGCGCAAAATTTTGCCGCCCGGACAGATGCTGGAGATCGACTACGAGGACACCGTCTCCGATACCGAAGGTCAGGTTCGCCGGCTGCTCGATTTTATCGGACTGGAATGGCATGACGCCTGTCTCGAGCCGCACAAGCACAAGCGCTCTGTCATGACGGCGAGTAAAGCGCAAGTCACCCAGCCAATCTACAAAACCTCGGTCAAAGGCTGGAAACGCTACGAGAAGCATCTTCAGCCGCTGGTGCGGGAGCTCTGCCCGGAGGAAGCTCTTCCTGAGGAATAGGCCCTTATCCTGTTTCCAGTGCCGCTTCATAGGTCTTGCCTCCAAGACTGGAGGATAGCGGCTTTTGTGAGTTTCAAAAACGCTTGCACACGATCGCATCTTCTTGTAGTTTCAACCATGGCGATGCACGGATGTCCGTGCGGGCCGGGGCTTAACAACCCCTATACGCGAACGGCTGGTATCAGCCGTTACTGATACCTATTCCAAAGATGACTAATCCCAAGGACAGGTATCGGAGATGCCGCAACTCGGTCTTACTGTGACCGGGTGGCGGTGCTATATGTTCAGGCGTATGCTAAAAAGCATCGCGCCGTTATTCGCGTAGCGGTTGTTAACACCCGGTCACCTGAGCGAAAGCTCCGGTGACCTTTTCTTTGGAAAATTTTTGAAAAAGGGGCGTTACTGATGACCACAGAAAAAACCTACTCGCATGCGTTGATGACGGCTCTGGCCGGGCTGGCCTTTGTGACGGGAAAAAG
>JANQFU010000028.1 GCA_028277665.1 Alphaproteobacteria bacterium
ACAAAACCAACCGTCATCCCGGCGAAAGCCGGGATCCAGTCATAGAGTTGTTTAAACGCGAAGGTCCGGAGTTTTGGAGGAGAACTCCGTTTCTGCGGGACGCCGCGTAAAATAAGAAAAACGTTTTCTCTGGATCACCGCGATCGCCAGGATGACGTTGGTTTATACGATTTTAAAGCCCTCTTATCCATAGCTGAGGTTAAATAACAATCATGAGATAAGCCCCCGCTCCGGTCAAGCGGCATAAGAAAGGCACTTATTCAAAGTTATCCACAGAGTTATTAAAAATCGTCACGGCGATTCTTTGCGATAAAACCAAGGGTTTATTTTAGAATCCCCTTATATGGATAAAAAAGAGCAGATTGTCTGTGGATAACCTGCCTAAAAATCTCTTGACTCATAGGTGCCGATTCGCATCGGGGGTAGAATCAGTATCGGGTTATTCTACTGCTTCTATTTCTCAGCTCGGTTCATGAGCGCAAAAAATCGTGTCAAACGCCAAGGGTGGACTCTGTCCGTATTCCTGGCATGCCTGGCCGTATGGGTTATGTGGCCGGTCCCGCTTCATGCTGCGACCAATGACGGCAGTCATGAAGATGTTTATGACCTCGTGTTCGAGGTAAAACAGGGACGGAAAACACTTGCACCTGCGATGCTGGGGATCGAAAAGGATGGCAAATACTATTTGCCGTTACAGGATCTTGCGCGTTTGTTCCGGATCAAGGCCGACATCGATAAAGATGCCGGGCGGGTTACGGGTTTCTTTGTCAACGAGGACCGCGCCTATACGCTTGACCTTGCCTCACAAACTGTGAGCGCAAACGGGGAAGCGCGCACGTTCTCTCCCGATCAGACCGTGATCATGGATCGCGGATACGGGATTTATGACGTTTATGTATCGCCGGGTCTCCTGAATGAGATCTGGCCGCTGGCGTTTTCGTTTAATCCTCTCCGGCAAACGCTTTCCTTAAATGAAGAGGCCCGCCTTCCTTCGCAAATCGCGGAGGACCGGGCCCGGAAACGAAACATCCGCCTCCTCGACAGGGAACGCAGGGACGGAGAAGATCCGGGAACTGCGGCTCCGGACTTCCCTTTGCTGGATAACGGTTACCGCCTGTTTTCTCTTCCCGCTCTCAATGTGATGAGCATGACGCGCTGGGAGAGCGAGGACGGCACGTTTGAGCAGGATTTCAACATTCAGGGCCGCCACGACCTTCTGAATATGGAGGCTGAATACAATGTCCGGCTTGAATCGGATACCGAAGACGGCGCGAATATCGATAATGTGCGTTTCCTTTTGTCCCGCCGCGCCTATCACCCCGGAGATCTGCCGCTCGGCCTTAACCTCGTCCAGGTCGGGGACGTGCGTCCGCAATCCCAAAGACTGATTGGTGGCTCCGTTTCCGGGCGGGGGATTTTGCTCTCCACCGAAAGCGATGCGCAGGACCGCAATTTTGACGAGATCGTCGTTTCCGGAAACGCGGCGCCCGGATGGGAAGTCGAGCTTTACCGGAACAACGAACTCCTCGATTACCAAAGCGTCAGTGAAGACGGCGAATACCGCTTTGAAAATGTTCAACTGACTTTCGGGAAAAACAAAATCCGCACGATCCTTTACGGCCCTCAGGGACAAAAAGAAGAGAAGGTCAAAATCTACGACATTTCAAACAGCATGCTTCGGCCCGGACAAACCATTATCGAGGCCAGCCTTGTCGAGCACGAAACCGATCTGTTTGAGAACGAGGAGGACAAGGAGCTCAGAGAGGGCAGGCCCAAAGGTCTTGCGCAGAAATACCTGATCCGGCGCGGGATTAACAAGTTCCTGTCGGCGTTCGCCAGTTTTACCGGCATGCCCGGGTCCGGACAGGTCAACGACGAGGCGGAGGAGCGCGAATACGCGTCTCTCGGCCTGAATTTCTCGATTCTCGGGACGCTCGGCTCTATCGAGGCCTACAAGGAGCTTGACGGCGGAACGGCTTTCGACCTTCGGGCTGCACGAAAGTTTTTCGGGACGAATCTCAATCTTCGCGCTGCGCTCCTTTCAGATTATGAAAGCCGGTATACCGGGTACGGCGAGAACGCCAAAACGAAAACGGCCGAGGCTTCGATCAGCCGGACCTTCCGCACGCCGCTCGGTCCTCTCGGGTTGCGCTTTGCCGGAGATTACGAAGAACAGGAAGGCGGGCGGAAAGAGACGGACCTCACGGCCGCCCAGAATTTCGGACTGTTCGGCGCCCGCCTGACCAACACAATCGACTGGAAACATGTCGATGGTGAACACCTTAATACAAAAGGCCGTTTGAACGCGAATTATATGATCAACGAGAACTGGTCCCTGCGCGGAACGGCCTATTACAACGTGTCTCCCGAATACGACCTCCGGAATATTACCGCGGAATTGCGGTATAAGGGCGACGACGGACTGACCGCCGCGTTTGACGTCAACCACAATCTTCTGGCCGACGACGACGCGACGAAGCTCGGCGCGGAAATCGGTTATGAGTTTGAGAAAGTCCGCTCGTCCCTTGATCTCGACTGGCTGGGCGACCGCGGGCTGAATGTGATGTTGCGGAATAATTTCTCGCTCGCCCCGTACGGGCCGGGCGGCTCTTACCTCATGAGCGGGAAAAATATCTCCGGCCGGGCCGCCGTCGCCGGGAAAGTCTATCTCGACAAGGATTATGACGGCACGTTTTCGCCCGGCGACGAGCCCCTTCAGGGTGCCACGCTCAATGTCAGTGGCCGGAAAGGCGAGTCCTCCGATCCGCAAGGCCGTGCCCTGTATACGGGCGGCCGGTCCCGGAACGGATACGATACGGTCACCCTCGCCGCAGACAGCCTTGGCGATCCGTTCCGCAAACCGGGCGTCGAGGGTTTTACAACGACTTTAAGGCCGGGTACCGCGCCGTCCGTCGAATTTCCGGTTATGGACACCGGGATCATCGACGGTGAGGTCCTCCTTGAAAGCGGCGAGCCCCTTGTCGGGCTGACGATGCAGCTTGTCACGCCCGACGGGCGCATCTTCGCCGAAACACGCACCGCGTATGATGGTTTTTACACGTTCGAGCATATTGTCCCCGGATCGTATTTCATCCGGGTCGACCCCTCGAACGATGTCCTGAACGTCCCACCAAGACACGTCTTGGTGACGTCCGAAACGCTGTTCCAGGATGGAATGACGTTTCTGGTTCCTGAGCAGGCAAGCGAAACAGAAGCTGCCGGGAAAGCTGATGCTGATGAGAGTGGTAGAATAACCCAACTTTACCGCACTCACCCGGCATCTTCTGGCCTGACCTCGCCTGCTCGCAATTCCAACCTCCAGACCGGTAGCGGGTTCTCTGCTACCGCCCATCAAGTCCGTATCGGGGAGCATCCAGGCAAGGCTCGCCTTGTCCTGGATCTCTCCGGTCCGGCGACTTATTCTCTTCTGAGTACCGATAACGGAAAGTCTCTCTCTCTCCGGCTGAACGAGACCGGATGGGACGCCGCGACCTCATGGAGCGCGCCGGCCAAACGTAAAGAGACGGGAATTGTCCGCCGCTATCATGTTGAAATGACCGGATCCGCCACGCCGTCTGCGATCCTGACGCTCTCGTCCGATGCGCCGGTGACCGTCATCGAAGACAAACTCCTGCCGCCCGGCGAACACAGCGACCACTGGCGCCTGTACATCGACATCCGCCGCAGCCGTTGAGCCGTACACCTGCTTCGCAACCGTTGCTTTCATGTTCCAGCAACTTATTCTTGTCCGTAGTTCGGGCTATTTATGGCCGAGGATATTTTCAATCTCGCGCGTCACGTCCGCGACCGGGCGGTTGCCGTCGATCTCGAAGAACTGCTTGCGCAGGCGGTAGAACGGCAGGACCTCGGCGGAATAGGCCCGGTATTGCGCAAGCCGTTTTTCAAGCGTGGCGACCGTGTCGTCCGAGCGGTTTTCTTCTTTGGCGCGTTTGCGGATCCGCTCGACGATAACGTCGTCTCCGACAGTCATCACAATAATATAGTCGATCTTCAGATCCCGCTCCGCGAGCATCTTGTCCAGAGCCTGCCCCTGCGCGACCGTGCGCGGAAAGCCGTCGAACAGGGCGCCGTTCTGACATTCGCCGCGGTCGATCCGGCCGGCGATCATTTCAATGACGATTTCATCGGGGACGAGTCGTCCGTCTTCCATGATCGATTTGACCCGGCGGCCGATATCCGTTTCCCGGCAAATCTCAAGGCGGAGCATGTCTCCGGTGGACATGTGGCGCAGGCCGTGTTTTTCCTCAATAATTTTCGCCTGGGTCCCTTTTCCCGCGCCGGGGGGGCCGAACAAAATGACGTTCATCCGCGTCGTCCTCTCAGTTTTGCACGTTTGAGCAGCCCTTCATATTGATGGGCAATCAGGTGTGAGTGAATATGGGCGACCGTGTCCATCGTGACCGTCACGACGATCAGAAGGCTCGTGCCGCCAAAATAAAAAGGCACGCTGTAGCGCGAAATCAGCAGCTCCGGCAGGAGCGAGATAAACACGAGATAGGCCGCGCCGACCGCCGTCAGGCGGGTCAGAATAAAATCGAGGTAATCCGCCGTGTGTTTGCCCGGCCGGATCCCCGGAATAAAGCCGCCGTTCTTGCGGAGCATCTCGGCGTTTTCCTGCGGATTGAACATGATCGCCGTATAGAAAAACGCGAAAAAGACGATCAGCGAGGCGTAGACGAGCATATAGATCGGTGAGCCGTGCTGCAGATAACGCGCAAGCTCCGAGGCCCAGCCCGTCGCTTCCGTGCCGGTGAACTGAATGACCGTCAGCGGCAGGAAAAGCAGGGACGACGCGAAGATCGGCGGAATCACGCCCGAGGTGTTCAGCTTCAGCGGCAGATGGCTTTGATCCCCGCCATACATTTTATTGCCGACCTGACGCTTGGGATACTGGACTGTGATGCGGCGCTGCGCGCGTTCGATGAAAACAATGAACGCGATGACGCTGACGACCATGACCGCGAGTATGAGCAATTCGGCAAACTGAATCTGCCCCTGACGCGACAACTCGAGCGTACTCGCGAAGGCGCGCGGCAGCTCCGCGACGATCCCGGCGAAGATGATCAGCGAGATCCCGTTCCCGATCCCGCGCGCCGTAATCTGCTCGCCGAGCCACATCAGGAAGACCGTCCCGCCGACGATTGTGATCACGGTCGAGATCCGGAAGAACAGGCCGGGATCGATCACAGCCGATCCGCTCGCGCCCTGCATGCTCTCAAGCCCGATTGCCAGACCGTAAGCCTGCATCGCCGCGAGAAAAACCGTCAGATAGCGCGTGTACTGATTGATTTTCGTCCGGCCCGATTCTCCCTCTTTCTTGAGCGCTTCGAGCGAGGGCGACATCGCCGTCATAAGCTGCATGATGATCGAGGCCGAGATATAGGGCATGATGTTCAGCGCGAAAATCGTCATCCGCTGGAGCGCCCCCCCCGCGAACATGTTGAACATGTCTAAAATCCCGCCGCCTTTCTGGGAATAGATCTCCGACCAGATATGGGGATCTATTCCCGGGACCGGGATATAGGTTCCAAGCCGGTAGACCAGAAGCGCGCCGAGCACGAACAAAATGCGCTGTTTGAGCTCCGTCGCCTTCGCCAGCGCACCCCAGTTTGCGTTCCGGACCAGTTGTTCAACCGCAGAGGCCATGATGGGTCATCCTCAATCTCAATGTTTTTTCGTCTTTGTTTGTTTTCGCATCCCCGCATTCATAGAGAATTCGGTCCGCGCGGACAAGTGGGAATCTCGGGAAATTCGGGAATTTTAAGAAACTGGAGCGGGTGACGGGAATCGAACCCGCACAACCAGCTTGGAAGGCTGGGGCTCTACCATTGAGCTACACCCGCGAAGATCCGCGGTCCGGACGTCCTTGCTTTTAACCGAAGCGGGATCCGGATGCAAGAACTAAGCTTCTCGCCAGGTGATTTTCAACCCGCCCGGCGGCCGGCCAAAGGCCCTGGCTGCGTTTCCGCCGCGTTTAACGACCTCGCAGAACGCCATCCGGCGGCCGTCCGGATAGGACCAGCCCGACGACCCCGGCGAGATGCAGTACTGCCCGTCCGCCACGCCGAAAATACCTTCGGCGACCCGGGCGAGTTGCTGGCGGCCGTTAATCTCGACAATCAGGTCCTTGCCGATCATCGGCATGATTTTCTCCGGGTTGATCGCGCATTTCATGTTCCCGTATCCGTCCGTGTAACAGACGATGTCTTCCGGCACGTCCGGAACCGTGTCGCGAACGTCCTCGCCCAGAACCGCCTCCGGAGTTTTCAGGGCCTGCGCGAAGGCGCGGGGGAAAATGTCCCGGGAGCGGAACTGCGAGCCTTCGTTCGCGCAGTGAATTTCGCGGATCTCCTCGGCTGCGTCCCGGATAAAAGACAGAGAGTGGCCGCTATTGACCGCGCAAATCTCGCAGCCGTTATGCAGGCGCGCGTAGACGAACCCCTCCCCGGCATTTTTGACGCGCGGTTTCAGATCGTCTTTGCGGGGCGCCGTGTTCACATAGAATTTCTGGCGCCCGCCGAGGCGGCTGTTGACCGCCGTCTGTGCCAGAAAGAACCCCGTCGCGACCGTATCAAACGGCGGGACGGCATAAAGCTTGAGCGTCAGATTTCCCTGATGATCGGGGTCGAGTTCATGATACAGGCTTTGCGTGACCTCCGCGAAGGCCAGGTCGTGCAGATCGCCGTAATCCGCGATAACGTAAACGAGCGTATGGGACATTCGAGACCTCAATGAGTGATTTCCGGAAATATTTATAGGAGCCTCTGCAAAAATCTCTTGCCTGTGTGGACCGGGTCAGATTTTCTCGACCTGGCCGTATTCCAGCTCGACCGGGGTCGCGCGGCCGAAAATCGAGACGGAAACCTTGAGCTTCCCTTTCTCTTCGTCGACTTCCTCGACCACGCCGTTGAAAGACGCGAACGGCCCTTCGGAAACCTTGACCTCTTCGCCGATATCGAAAGTAACGGACGGGCGCGGCCGCTCAATCCCTTCCTGAACCTGCTGGACGATGCGCTGGGCTTCTTTCTCGCTGATCGGGGAGGGACGGTTCCCGGCGCCGAGAAACCCGGTGACTTTCGGTGTGTCTTTGACAAGGTGCCAGACTTCGTCGGACATATCGACCTTGATCAGGACATAGCCCGGGAAGAATTTCCGCTCTGCATTGACTTTCTGACCGCGGCGAACCTCGACGACTTCCTCGGTCGGCACCATGATTTCATGAATGGACTCTTCCAGTCCCTGCTTGGCGGCTTTTTCGCGGATGGATTCGGCCACTTTGTTTTCAAACCCGGAATACACATGTAAAACATACCAGCGCGCTGTCATCGATTTCACTCTCTTGCTTTATTTTTTTATTTAAACATTCAAAATCAGGCTGACGCCCCAGGCCATAACCTGATCGGCCACGAACAGAAACAGGGCCACAAGCGTCACCATGATAAAGACGGCGACGACACTGGCCGTTGTTTCCTTACGGGTCGGCCATGTGACTTTCCTGATTTCCGAACGAACCTCGCGGACGAAGTCGACCGGATTTTTCTTTTGTTTCGGCGTACTGGTTTCAGCCATATCCATGATCCCGTTTGTTTGTGCCGTTTTGTCTTTGCCGTTTTTTCTCCACAGGTTCTCGCGCGGCCCCGGCCGGAATGCGCGATCTGAACATGTTGGGAGAATGCTCTTTCTTAACGGATTTTTTCTCGGGATGCCAGAAGAATTGTCAGGGGAAATGCAAAAAAAGAGACAAAATCTCATTCGCTCTTGCAATTCGCCCGGAAGCTGCGTATGAAATACCTCCGTTAACGGATGGGGCCGTAGCTCAGCTGGGAGAGCGCGTCGTTCGCAATGACGAGGTCGGGAGTTCGATCCTCCTCGGCTCCACCAATAGAAATTTTTGAGAATTCTTTTTTAGATTTTCTTTCAGAAGAGTCTGGCATGAGGAAGTTGAATGTTCGTTTTGCCACAGAAAAAGATATTGAGCCGCTTTATCAGTTGTTCAATGGGGAGCCTTTTAAAGAGCCAAGAGAAAAATTTCAGGCTTATGTAGAACAATCACAGAAAAAGATATGTCTATTTGCTCTGGCTGAAGTTGATGGGCAGCTTTGCAGTATGGTGACGGCGCATTTCAAACCGGCACAATTTGCCCCGATGGATAAAAGTCTAATTTGTCAGAATATTCCAGAAGTTAAAAGTTTACAAACACAGCCCGGGTTTGAGGGAAATGGCGCTGCTACGGCTCTCATGGATTTTATTGAAGCGGAAGTTCGTAGAGAGGGTTATCACGAATTGGGGTTAACTGTTGGTCTTTACCCAAGCTACGGTACGGCACAGAGAATGTACGTTAAGCGAGGGTATATTCCCGATGGAAAAGGCATTTCGTACGAAGGAAGAATCGTTCCTCCTGGAGAAATGATCCGGCTCGACGATGCTTTGACGCTGTGCATGATTAAGAAATTATAGGAACCTCCGCAAATTCTCCTTTCTTGTCGTCCCCGCCTTCACGCACTGCTGGCCGGGAAAAAGTTAATACGCAATCCCGGAACCGTAGTTTACCCCCGCAAAAAGCGGGGGTCGAGCCTTGAAAACAGGAGAGTTTTCATTTGGCGAGACTTAATATCCGGGATCTCTTGTTTAGAGACCCCGGCTCTGCACAAAATCTCCGCTTACGCGGAGCTTTTGCTTGCCCGGGGTTACGATTTTGGAGGCGTTAACCTTTTCCCGGCCAGCAGTGCGCTTTCGCGGAAATGACGATTCCTGTGTTGAATGGCTTGTATCCCCCGGAACGATTGACCTATCCTTCATGCTCCCCAAGATACTTGTCCAGCATGTTCTGGATATCTTTCCGGCGGGCCGGCTTGGCGATATAGTCGTCCATTCCGGCGTTCAGGCATTTTTCGCGGTCGCCCTGCATCGCATTCGCCGTCATCGCGATAATCGGAGTGTGCGGTTTATCGTTCATGGCCTCGTATTTCCGGATCTTCCGGCTGGCTTCGTATCCGTCCATTTCCGGCATCATGCAGTCCATCAGGATGAGGTCGTAATCATACTGGCGATATGCCTCCAGGGCAAACTGGCCGTTGGCGGCAATTTCCACCTTGCAACCAAGATCTTTTAGAATTTCCTCGGAGAGTGTCTGGTTGATGCGGGAATCCTCGACGACGAGAATTCTGGGACACCGATCCTCCGCAATTGAGTTCGACAGGGTATCCGTTTTTTCCGTGTCACTCTTGACCGGACCGGCGGAGCCGGAGATGTGATGAAGAACCTCCATGATCGCATCCATAAGCTCCGAAGCATAAACGGGTTTCAACAGACTATGAACAAACCCCATCTCATGTGTTTTATGAATATCTCCGATCTTGTAAGCCGCCGTGACCAGAATAAGCGGTATAGCGGGGCCGTCCGGCAAGTTATGAATGGCTTTGGCCAGGGCTTCTCCGTTCATCTCCGGCATAACATAGTCGATCAATCCCAGAGTGAAGGGGGCGCCGTCCTTCCGGGCCTGTTCGATCGCGGCCAGGGCCTCTTTTGGGGAAGACACGCAGTGATGGCGTATCCCCCAGCTTTTCAGATATCCGCCGAGCACGTCCAGATTCGGAGGAAAGTCATCGACAACCAGAATATGCTGTGCACGTGCTCTGTCACTGACACTGGCCGGATCAAGGGGGGGGCCAAGCGCCTCCACAAGGACATCGGTTTCCTGAATCGGGATCTCGATCCAGAATGTCGAGCCTTTGCCGGGCTCACTGTTTACGCCAATCTCACCGCTCATGAGTTCAGTAAGTTTCCGGCAGATGGCGAGTCCGAGCCCTGTGCCGCCGTATTCGCGTGTCGTGGACGTATCTCCCTGCGTAAAGTCCTTGAAAATTTCGTCATGCATCTCTTTGGGGATTCCAATCCCGTTATCGCTCACGCTCAGTCGCAAACGAAGATTTCCTGCGCCGTCATGGCCCGCCCCTCTGATATCGATAAGAACATAACCATTCCGGGTAAATTTCACAGCATTGCCGACGAGATTAAGGATCATTTGTTTGATGCGAACCGGATCAAGAAGAACGGCCGCCGGAAGGTCGGAATCGTATTTAAAGATGAGCTCCACGTTTCGCTCATCCGCAGGCGAGGTCATGACGCTCAGGATGTCTTTGGTGTGCCGGTAGAGATTCATCGGGACCGGGTTAAGCTCCATTTCGCCGGCCTCGATTTTCGAGAAGTCGAGAATATCTCCGATAATGCTCAAAAGAACATCGGCGGAGCTGTTAATGATATCGGCATATTTGCGCTGCTTTTCGCTCAGCTCCGTATCAGACAGCAGCTCGGCCATGCCGATGACGCCGTTCAGAGGCGTGCGGATTTCATGACTCATCGTGGCCAAAAAACGACTTTTGGCGCTGCTGGCGGCTTCGGCGTCTTCTTTGGCGCGTTGAAGGTCCGTCGTTCGCTTGACAACTTCTTGTTCAAGCTCTTCTTTTGATGCTCTCATAAATTCGTCCCGCTCCCGGACTTTGCGCACCATATTCTGTAGGACGCGGGCAAGGGCTCCCATCTCGTCATTGGAGCGGACCGGGAGCGGCGCATCGTAAAAGCCGTCCGCATACGCTTTTGTTGCCTCCGTAATCTGCTGGATCGGGCGCGTGATATAACGGGAGAAAATCAGGCCGATGATCATGGCGGCAATGATCAGGAAAATAGAGGCCAGAACACTTTTGTTCCGGAGTTCAAAGGCTTCCGAAACCGCGTTTTCATACGAAATTTTAAAAGCGAGGCCAATAAAATTTCTATTGTCATAGGGATTGAGAGGAACCTTCAGGAATTTCACGACTTTCTCGTCATCCATGAATGAAAAAAACTCTCTTTCTTTCTGCCAGTCTACAACAGCCGAGTTGTAGACAGATTCAAGCTCCGGATGAAGGCCCTGAATCTTGTATTCATGCCCGAATTCAAATCCGAAGACCTGCGAGGGATCTGGATGAACAAGAAAATCTCCCGCACCGTTTGTCACAAGCAATTTGCTTTTTTTAGGGGCTCCTTGCTGAAGTTCATAAAAAAAGCGTCGCATATCCATATTGATGATCACGATCCCGAAAGCAGTTTTCTCGTCTTTGTAATAGATGGGAACCGCCGTCCGCAGGATCGGGACATACGGCTCGACGATTTTTCCGTTCTCTTTTTTCAGCCTGATATCGGAAATATAAAATTCGCCGGGCGGGGTCCGGAGGGCCTTCCTGAAATAAGCCTCTTCACCTTTTTTGGCCAGGTCTTGATCGGATATGGTCAGAATCTCATTCCCTATCCGTTCGACCTCGACAAGCTCCATCCCGTTGTCTGCGACACCGATATATCGAATTTTGACGTAGTGAGGTTTGTCTTTCAAAAAGCTCTCGAAAATAAGGGCCAGCCGTTTCTTCCATTCTTTTGCGGTCGACGTTCCGTCCAGAGGATCGACTTGACCGTCCTGTGTCCTGACAAGTCCCGTAATCGGCGGAACGTTTGAGAGAAAAGCAACGTCCTGACGCAGGATCTCGATCTCCGTGCTCATTTTGATTCTCTGCTGCTCCAGATCGTTTGTGATGTTATCCAGAGCCTGCTTGATAAGGAGTCGGTTCCCCCCCTGATAAACGAGATATCCGACGGATGAGGCCGTTAAAAAGACCAGGAGGACGGCAAGAAGACTGATTTTTGCAGAAAGACTGATTTTCATTATTTTTTCCATGAAATGGGAAGGAGATAAAACCAGTTTCGCAACAAACTCCGGTAAGAACAATTCATATTAAGCGGGAAGGGTGCGCTTGTATGTGCGTTTGCGGGGATGACAAGTTGGTTCTGGCTTTTTGAGGGGGGCGAGTGTGCTACTCATAACTTCACGCGATTGCCGTGGGTGGTAAGAAAACCTCTTGCACGCGAGTGCACCTTCCTGTAGGTTCAACCATGGCAATGCACGGATGTCCGTGTGAGCCCGGGCGTGGCAACCCGGAAATAGAAGCGGCTGGTATCAGCCGTTACTGATACCTATTCCAAAGAAGCATTAATCTTCAGGACAGGTATCGGAGATGCCGTAACTCGGTCTTAATTTGGCCGGGTGGCGGTGCTATATGTACAGGCGTATGCTAAAAAGCATCGCGCCGTCACTTCTATTGCGGTTGTCAACGCCCGGTCACCAGAGTTTTTCTCTGGTGACTTTTTCTTTGAACAATTTTTGAAAAAGGGGCGTTACTGATGACCACAGAAAAAACCTACTCGCATGCGTTGATGACGGCTCTGGCCGGGCTGGCCTTTGTGACGGGAAAAAG
>JANQFU010000097.1 GCA_028277665.1 Alphaproteobacteria bacterium
CTGACGCGTTCCGCCCTTGCCTTCGTGCGCCTCGCCTCCATCCGGCTCATGTTACGCAAACTCTGTAATCATTCATAAAGTTTCCGGACGGACTCTTAGGGAACACGACAAATCATGTCCTTTTTTTCGGGTCTTCTGAACTTATCCCGGACCTGATCCGGGATCGACAGGAACAAAAAAGAGCCCGGTCGCGCAAAGTTTGACGTCTCCCCACTGGGCCTCCGTACTTGTATAAATCAAATCACGATCGTAACTCTTGAAGGAAAAAGTGGAATGATAAGCCTGATAGCTTAAATGTCTGAGATAATATCTGTAGGCCTCGACCTTCGGTCCATTGGGAATGAGATCCTGAGGCGCCTCTTTCCCGTTCCGCCATGCCGGATTTAAAAGATCATAATAAGCCTCGTTCGCCTTGTGACGCAGCGTGCGATGGGCATCGTAATGCGAATCAAAATCCACAGACGGCCCGTCCCCGTAAACCGCACAGGCATGAAAACCATGAAGATTATATTCTGAGGCAATCTGATCATACGCTTCCGCAAGAGGCTGACTCGAGAGATCCGCAACAACTCCATCCATCTCTCTCAAGAATAGAATCGATTCCCCCACAGGCTGAAAGACAAAATGCATCCCCGCGCAGCCAGCAAAACCTAAGGCTACGGATCTAAATATCTCTGATAGCGCTGGTTGCTTCTCTTTTCCCGAGATTTGACCCATATCATACTCCTGTCTCTTCAATTAACGACAAGCCAGATCATAGTTGACATTTTCATATTTTTGTAATATGTGTTGTGACAATCCGACAACACAACATCATCAACACGGCAGGACACGGACATGCTGGACGGCATTCTCAGGGAGCACGGCCTCAAACCGGAAGAAATCCGGATCTATACGGCTTTGCTGGAGCGGGGAGCGTTAAAAGTGTCGGAACTGGCGAAATTAACGGGGCTTCAACGCACAACACTGTACGGCTATCTGGAACTGCTCAAAAGCCAGGGGCTTGTCAGAGAAAATATGGACAGCAGCGCAAAAACATTTGAAGCCAATTCCCCGAAAGCCATTGACGATCTTCTTGCGCAAAAAATCGCGCGGCTCAGCGCGCAGAAAAAAAATTTTTCAGAGCTTCTGCCCCAGCTTCTGACGATACACGGAAAATCGCGGATCAAACCGAAGATCCAGATTTTCTCGGGCCGCGAGGAAATGATCCACGCGCTCGAAGACGTGCTGTCCTTCTCCGGTATCGAGATCCGCAATTTCTGGCCGATTGAGAATATTATCGACCTTGTCGGCGACGACTATCTTCACTACCACAACAAAGAGCGCATTCGCCGGAATATCGCCATGAAATCGATCTGGCCGTCCGGAGACAACAAAAAATTCAAAGGACTGCCGTGCCTGGGACACGGACCGGATTTCCTCAGAGAGGTTCGTCTGGCACCAGAAGGTTCTGATTTTACAATGGGATATGCCGTCTACACAGAAAAAACGATCATTGTCTCTTCACGGACGGAGTTTTTCAGCTTCCTCGTCCACAGCCGGGAATTCGCCCATATGATGCTGAACCAGCACAGGATAATATGGGCCGTCTCCACCCCGTTAACGGATAATGTCATGTCGCCGGACCTGTTCCATGAAGACGAGCCATAAAAGCAAGATAAAAACCGAGCCATATCAATTGGAAAATCATATGACCCGGCTCTTACATCTGTCCCACACGGGCATACAAATCCCTTCTCACTCCGCAATATGGAGGTTCGCAAGTTCGTTGCTGATATTCTCGAACTGTTTAGTCCCACGGTGTGGAGGAATGGATTGACATTAAAGCGTGCAGGTTCTTTTGTCCATATTTTGCAGACATATTCGTAGGGCGTAAGGCCCTTGAGGGTTTTAAGCCTTCGGGCGTTATAGGCCATCATGAAGGCGTGCATGTGTTCCTTGAGTTGCTTGTGAGAGCCGTATGCCTTTTCCCGCCCGGCCCGGAAGTCCCGCGCGGGAAGATTACGAATACGTCCGCAATGGTGTGTGCTGTATCTTTATGGCTTGCGAACCGCTGGCCGGAAAACGCCTTGTGCGCGT
>JANQFU010000104.1 GCA_028277665.1 Alphaproteobacteria bacterium
ATCTACGATGTAACGTAGACAGGCCATGAAGAATCGCTATTGCAAAAGTTCAAAACTTTCTGAGGCCAAATTTCGGGAGCTGGTAAAGTACTTTGCCGCTGATCTGACAGCGCTCCGGATTGCGAGTTTGTCGGGGTTGAACCGAAACACGGCCAACCGGTATTTACGCATGATCCGAGAGCGGGTCGTGGCCCATTGCGAGCGGGAATCGCCGTTCTCCGGCACGGTCGAGGTGGATGAGAGCTATTTTGGCGCGCGGCGGGTGCGTGTATACGGAAGTTGTGCCTGATTGCTCGAAAGCCACGCTGCAAGCCATCATCCGGGGAAAGGTGGACCTGGAGAGCCTTGTCAATTCAGACGGCTGGCGAGGGCCTGGTCGAAATCGGATACGGCCACAAGCGCGTGGATCACGGCAAGAACGAATTCGCCAAAAAAGATGGCACACATATCAACGGAATCGAAGGCTTTTGGGGCATCGCCAAAGTCCGGCTGACAAAGTTCAGGGGCATGGCCCCGCAGACTTTCTACCTCCACTTGAAAGAAACCGAATTTCGGTATAACCATAGAAACGAAAATCTGGGACGACTGATCCTCAAAATTTGCAGATCAGACCCTCTCAACCAGGCATGACCCAAAATGAAATATAGTCTTCAATCTGAAATTTGTTTTCTCAGTTCTGCTTGGTGTGTTTCAAAGGATTTTTTTAAATCCTCTAGTAAAGCCGATAAAGTCGATAGATTATTTTCACCTGTAGCATGGATTTGGTCAGCTTTGCTTTCAATATCTGCGGCAAGCTCAGCAACCCGTAAGAGCCCTAAAGTTGCGCTGGAAGACCGCAAAGGATGTGCTGAGTCCGCAAGAAGCTTTGCATTATTATTCGCAATAGCTTCTTCGGCTGTAGCGATGTGCTTGGCGCTACTGTCTAAAAACTTTTGAACACAAGCCCCAAACTTATCTTCCATGAGGTCTTTCATATTTTCCAGCGCGTCTTGATCAATTTCATCAGGGGCATTGGATGTATGTGAAGATTCATCATTTGAGGTTTCTTTTTCTTCTCGCCCGGCAAGCCACTTCTTTAAAACACGAATGAGGTCCTGTTTTTTGACGGGTTTGGACACATAATCATCCATTCCGGCATCAAAACATTTTTGACCATCGCCCTTCATGGCATAAGCGGTAAAAGCGACGATGGGTGTTTTTTGAACACCTTCGCGCTTTTCTAAACCGTGAATGATCTTTGTCGCTTCAAACCCGTCCATTTCCGGCATATTGCAATCCATGAAAATCAAATCAAAGTGGCGTTGTTTGGCGAGTTTTACAGCCTCCAGTCCATTCCCTGCTGGCGTGATGTGACATCCCATTTTCTCAAGAATCGTCGTTGCGACCATTTGGTTTGTTGGATTATCTTCTACAAGCAGAATTTGCGCATTTTCAAAGCGTATCGATTGGTCTTCTGTATGTTTCGTTCTGTTATCAGATTCCCGCAGCGTGTAGCGTGTGATCAGTTCAAAGTCTGATTTTCCGTCCTGCATGGAACGAATGGCCATGAGTGCTTTGATCACATCCTGCCCGCTGACCGGCTTGGTGAGATAGCCATGAAATCCAAGGTCTTTTGTGCGTTCATTGTCACCGCGGCTGGGCGCGGAAGAGATCATCAATAACGCTGTGTCCTTAAGCTCTGTGTTGGATTTAATCCGGGCGGCAAGCTCCATGCCATCCATTTCCGGCATCATAAAATCTAAAACAGCCATTTCAAACGGCGCACCATCCTCAGCCGCCTTTATCATGAGATCGAGACCTTCTTGTGGCATAGAGGCAATCGATACCTCCATCCCTGCTTTGCGCATAGGTTCGGCGGCAATGTCTTGTGCAACCTTGTTATCATCGATGACGATTGCTTTCACGCCGGATAAATCAGCCGATAAATCAAAGCTGGAACGATCTTGCGCATTCCTGTCATGTTCCAGTGTGAGCGTGAACCAGAATGTTGATCCTACGCCCGGCATACTATCCACGCCAATATCGCCATCCATCATACTCGCCAACTCTTTACAAATCGCCAGACCTAACCCGGTACCGCCAAATCTGCGGGTTGTTGATCCGTCTGCCTGATCAAATTTGTTGAAGATCAAATCCTGCTTATCTTCAGGAATACCGATACCTGTATCTTCGACATAGGCGCGGAAGGTGATGTCATCACCGTCTTGGTCCTGCACATCGATTCCAACAAGCACATGACCTGTATCCGTGAATTTCAGGGCATTGCTTGCAAGGTTAAGGAATATTTGCCGCACACGGCCTGGATCACCCATAACAAAACGGGGCATATCCGGATCAAAGCGCAGCAACATCTCCAGGTCTTTTTCTTGTGCCTTGATGGCGACAAGATCGGCGACTTCTTCGATGAGAGATTGCAGGTCGAAAGGAATAATCTCGAATTCCAGTTTGCCGGCTTCAATCTTTGAAAAGTCCAAAATATCATTCACAAGCTGTAACAGGTTGTCAGCCGAACTTAAGGCTGTGCGTGCATAGCCCGCTTGTGTTTGATCGAGATCTGTTTCCAAAAGTAAATTGGTCATGCCGATAACGCCATTCATGGGCGTACGGATTTCATGGCTCATATTAGCAAGGAATTCAGATTTTAAGCGCGTGGCTTCGTCGGCTTTTTCTTTGGCTTTGGCAAGCTCTATCGCTTGCTGGCGTAATTCTGCTGTTTTTTCTCGCACACGCCGGACGAGCGGGCGGAATAAGAATAAAGCCTCCAGCAACAAAACAAAAAGCACGCTGATCAATACATATTTTTCAATTTCCTGTAGTTTGGAAACCGCCGCCTTGCTCTCGACCTCATGGATATACACAACCTCATCAAGGAGATCGAGCAACACAATCGCATCCACATGATCAATTTCATACAAGTCAGGGTTATGACGTGTTAAGGCGCTGTCAGGGGCTTCGATTAAGTTTTCAACACGCCTGATAAAATTTTTTATCTTTTGATTCAGATTTTTGGGATCATCGAAATAAATTTCGCGCACAGCCTCAGATTCAAGAGGCGGAAGATTTCTTTTTTTATTGCCGACAATCATATCCTGATGGCTGCTTGTAAATTCGCTCAGCATTGTGCGTAATTCGCGGCGAATAACGGGGCGTTCAATATCTGGCACAATGACAAGTTCATTGGCATAAAGCGCAATACGTTGCGACAGCATACGCTGTTTCCCGCTAATATTAATCAGCGATGCGGCTGATTTGTTGTGCGAAATAAGCGTGATCATAATTGCAAAGGTTGCTATCGACATGATCGCAATCAGCGATAGGCCGACAATATAGGCACGCCCCAAATCAATATGGATTTTTCCAAAGATAAGAAACCCTGTGCCCTCTAACTCATTTTGTTGCATCATCAAGTGCCTTTTGTACCCGAATTAAGAAAATTGTCCTGACCGAACGGTTTTTTCATCGTCTATAGCGAGTGCTGTGCTGGCCATAATTCAGCCCTCCTTTCGAGCTTTCATTATGCCTTAAAATCCTTATAAATGCTTAAGTTCTGGTGGTTGGGTACTTATGTGTGTAAAACGGTTGTGCTGGGATATAGAAAGGGAATGTTAGGAAATGAATTTAAAATTTAGCTCTTACAAAGAGGTAAGCTTCACTCGTGTCACACAAATTTTTGAAACGACGTTTTCAAACTCTGAAGGGCCGGATGAAGGTCGCATAATTGGAAATCTTGTAACAGATTTAATCAATAAAACTCCTGAACAGGATATTTTGGGGTTTATTGCCAAAGATGGAGATAAAATAATTGGCGGCGTATTTTTTACACGACTAATTTTTGATTACAACGACTTTGATGCTTTTATCCTTGCGCCAATGGCAATCGAAACAGATTATCAAGGAAAAGGCATCGGCCAGAAACTTATTCATCATGGTATTCAGGTGCTCCAGAAAAACCATGTAAAACTCATTTTCACATATGGAGACCCTGATTTTTATTCAAAAGTAGGTTTTCAACCTGTCAGCCAGGAAATGATCAAGGCTCCTTTTACCCTAACTCAGCCTGAGGGCTGGCTTTGCCAATCTTTGGATGGAGATAAAATTCCTATTATTTCTGACAAACCAAGATGTGTTGAGGCGTTTGATAATCCAGAATATTGGTAGCAAATAGAAAACTATTGAAAACGCTCCTTTTATGCTGCTTCTCAGCGCGCGCATCTCCGGATCGGTTCGCAGACTGTCAATCAGGCCGCGCCATCCCCTGACGGGCCAAAAGGATGCGGTATAATTCTCAGGATTATAAAATAGGATTTTAACCCTATTTACTCGTGCGTATTAATCCAGGACAATAATCCTGTTATGCTGGAGCATCAAAATATATGGCGGGCGATAGATCATCTTGCGCACGAAGCGGGGTTCTCTCCGTCCGGGCTTGCAAAGCAGGCTGGTCTGGATCCAACATCTTTTAATAAAAGCAAGCGGCACAGCCCTGACGGCAAGCCCCGCTGGCCGTCGACAGAAAGCATCTCCAAAATTCTGGCCGTAACCGGAATGTCGGCGGCAGATTTCTTTGCGATCGCCGAATCCGGTCCGGACGGTAAGACGTCTTTTTCTTCTTGCGGAGGTATGAATTCGGAAGAATGGGCCTCGTTTCGTTCTGGAGACAGGCTCCTCATTCGAACGGTTTCTGGTCGCTATATTGCCGGAGAGCTTCTCTGCGCTGAGGAAGGGGGAGGCGAATTACGGGCCTTTGAGCCGGAAGAAGGGATAATCCGCATCTCTGTCGGCGAGATTGGCTGGGTCGCCCGTATTTTGGACGGCTGCGGCTGTCCGTTTTGATGTCTTCTGGAATCCTCTGTTGTCAAATGATGTCATGCGCGCTATAAAGCCGCTCTGACCGAGAGGAGAGATGCCGGAGCGGTCGAACGGGGCGGTCTCGAAAACCGTTGTGCGCCTTGAGCGTACCGAGGGTTCGAATCCCTCTCTCTCCGCCATTTTACAAAACCAATAAATTATTAATTAATTTCAACAACTTATCTAGAATTACTCGCAACATCCACTTGGGCCAAAAACATAGAAAAATATATACATAAAACAAAAATCTTTTGTACCCCCTTCTTTTCCTCGCTTTTTTGTGCCCCTCTAAAATGGACAATTAGGCGATTGAGGGGAGAGACTCAGAGACCAAAAATCCTCTAGCTTCACATTCTTTCAAAGCCCAGAAAGCATAATCCATGATCTTGGGATGTTGTAATGCATTTTCAATGTTATCATATTCGACGGCCTCAGCTTCATAACAGCCTGTAATAGTTCCTTCTTTGTCGTGCCAAAAATGCACATGGACAACTTCCTTGTGATTTGTAAAATCTTCCGTAAGTGCGCCGACAAATGTAACATCCTGGGATTTAACAATAGCTCCGAGTTCTTCATTCAACTCTCGGATCAGAGCATCCATAACTTTTTCACCATCTTCAACATGTCCACCAAAAATATTTAAAACACCAGCATGCTTGCCCCAATTTTCTGGTCTTTGTTGCATCAAAATTTTGTTGTTTTTTGTAAGCACAACACAATCAGCCAAATGAACAGAAAATTGGTTTAGATTTGTTTTTTCAAGATCAATAATACGAATAGTTTCCATGTCTAAATATTATTTGCTTTCGATCACAAAAGCATTAAAAATATAAGTAGCCAAAATGCAATACATTATGTATAGATTTTATGCATTATGTAAATATAAACCTTAATAAAATCAATAGCTTAAGGTGGATACTTTTCTTTTTTTTAGACGCTGTACTCCGCCATTTTCCCTTTCACTGACATGGCTGGCAAAAATAATCATGGGAATTGATCCCGATATAGCTTGGTGGATGAATGACATTCTCGCAGGTCCGTTCCGGATCATTCCGTTTTCAGGAAAATTTCAAGTTCTTTCCGGATTTCTCTGAATTCTGAGAGCATATTCTCAACCAGTATGTTACGGCGCGGCGAATCCTGGTTTGCGAGACAGAGGCGCTCCAGCTCTTTGGCCATTTCCGCGAAATTCAGGGCGCCGACATCCCTGGCAATGGAATTTATGGCATGAGCGAAATCCGCTGTGTTTTGAGTGTCTCCCGTATCATTGGCTTTTTTCATTGGTTCGAGACGGTTCTCGATATCGGTGAGTACGGCCGTTGCAAGTTTTCGGGCATAAGTCTGTTCTTTCCCTCTCAGGGTTTGCATAATCCGGGCAGATTCATTTGCGCGGGATGTGTCGCCGTCCTGAACGGACGCAGATACGGGAGAGGGGTGATCGGGGGATGTGCTTGTTGCCGGCAAGGCTTTATCTTTTAGCCATCGTTCCAGTGTAACGGCGAGTTCTTCGATTTTGAGCGGTTTGGAAAGAAAATCGTCCATACCGGCGTCGAGGCAGGATTGTTTTTGTTCATCCAGCGCATAGGCTGTCAGAGCAATGATGGGGGGGATCGTTTCCTGTTTTTCGGTTTTGCGGGTTTTGATAATTTCCGTTGCTTCCATTCCACTGACAACCGGCATGCGCAGATCCATGAAAATCAGGTCGTAGGTGTTATCTGCGGCCATTTCGGTTGCCGTTTGCCCGTTTTCCGCGGTATCGCAGGTGATCCCGAACTGCTCCAGCATGCTGGTAATAATGAAACGGTTGCTTGCAACGTCTTCCGCGAGAAGAATGTGCGCTTTGTATCGCGGAAAGTCACTTTCGTATTTTCCTGTTCGAAGGGATTTTATTTCGGAGGCCGTTGCTTGCCTTAACGGCAGGGAAAAATAGAACGAGGTTCCTGTGCCGGGGATGCTGTTGAAACTGATGTCTCCTTCCATCATTTCCGTCAGGGAACGGCAGATCGAAAGTCCGAGCCCCGTCCCCCCGATTTCCGGATCGGAAAGCGTGTCGGCCTGGATGAATTTGTCGAAAATAGTCTCCTGTTTTTCGTCCGGAATGCCGCGTCCCGTGTCGGAAACAGTAAAGAGAATTTTTGTGCGCGTGTCAGGGGACGCCTCAGAGGGGAGGGGGGCGGGATCCTCATTTCTGACGAGGGTGACCCGAAGCTCGACATGCCCTTTTTCCGTGAATTTGATGGCGTTACTGAGAAGGTTTCCCAGAATTTGCCGGATGCGTCCGCTGTCACCGTAGACATGGTGGGGGATCGCCGCTTCGGTTTCAAGACGCAGATCCAGCTTTTTACTCTGTGCATAGTTACGAAACAGGGCGGTTACTTCTTCAAGGAGAGCTGGAAGATTAAAAAGCTGTTCCGATATCCTGAGTTGCCCGGCCTCAATCTTGGCAAGATCAAGCACGTCGTTAATAATGCCGAGTAAAGCGTCGCCCGAACGGGAGATAAGATTGACATATTCTTCTTGGCGTTTGTTCAGTTTTGTTTTTTTCAAAAGGCTGGTCGTGCCGATGATTCCATTCATCGGTGTTCGGATTTCATGACTCATATTGGCCAGAAATTCGCTTTTTGCCCGGCTGGCCTGTTCGGCGTCTTTGCGGGCGATCTGAAGCTCTTCTTCGTTTTGTTTCAAATCGGAGATATCTCTCGCGATTGTTGAGAAATGTGTAACCTCGCCGTCTGCGCCATAGTGAGCCAGGACAACCTGGGAAACCGGGATTTCTTCGCTGTGGTCGTTCCTGATAACGGTTTCTCCGATCCATAGACCGTTCCATGTCGCGGCAGGAAGCGCGTCTTCATGCACAATTCTAAGGCTGTCTGCCGTTTTTCCCGGCCCTTCTTCCGGGGCTTCCGTTTCTCCGAACAGAAAATCCTGCGCGCTTGGGTTTGTGAAAATCAAATTTCCCCTGTGATCCAGGATCGCGACCAGATCCGGCGTCGCTTCCAGAAGTTCAAAAAGACGGTTTCGCTCTGCCTCCGCCTCTTTTAAACGTGTGATGTCCTCTTGCGTTCCGATATAGGCAATCAGCGCGCCTGAATCGTCAAAAACAGGGGCCATCCTGAGCGTGTTCCAAAATGGCGTACCGTCTTTCCGGTAATTCAGGATGTCCAGATGCGCGGATCCTTCAGCTTCGATGGTCTGGCGCAATATTTCTATCGTTCGTGGATCTGTGTCGGCGCCTTGAAGAAAGCGGCAGTTTTTTCCGAGAACTTCTTCACGGCAGTAGCCGGTCATGGTTTCAAAAGCATGATTGACGTATGCAAGCGGCATATCCGGCAAACGCGCATCTGCAACCGATATGCCGATCGTGCTCGATTCAAGGGCATGAATCAGAAGGTCTTTTTCACGAATGGGCAATGCGATCAGTGCTTCCGTATAAGGCTGATTGATCGGAGACCGTCTTTCTGTCTCCGTTTTTTTTCTCCCCGAAAAGAGCGCGGTTTTAAAATGCAGCAGCGCCGCGGAGACGAGGATGAGGGCGAGCGCAAACTGCGCGATTGGATTCAGAGTCCAGCCGAAAGGAAGCGTAGCTATCAAAACAAGACCTGCGACACCGGGCAGAAGAACGGCCGCCGGTATTTTCGTCTTGTCTTTCTGTGGCTTTGTTTTTTCAATTTTTGTGATCAAAATTCTATCCTTTTCCGGTTTTTCCTTATGTTGTTTGCTTTATTGGTTTCATAGGGGCGGGTTGTAGAGGAAAGTCGCCAGAGTAATGTCGTCGGCAGCCAGATCGTACCCTTTTTTCAGAAATGTATCCACTATGGCGCTGTTAATGTCTTTCGCCTGGAGCGGGGGACCGGACTCTGGAATCGTTCCCAGATACTCGCTCATCAGCAGTTCTGCCGGGAGGAAGAACGTTTCATTTTGGTTGTTGTCTATCGGATTCGTTTTTCCGGCAGGCATGCATTCGATAATACCGTCGGTCATGATGCATATTCCGTCTCCGGAAGAAAGGCATATTTCTCCTTCTGATACTGTAAAATTCTGAGTGCTGATCCCGATTGGCAGTCCGTTGCACGGGTGTTCTTTAACTTTTTTCTCTCCCGGACGAAAAGACTTGATTGCCGGGAAGCCGGTTGCGGCATATTCTATGCGTCCCGTCCCGTATTCGAAATGAAAAATGCCGCCGACGCAAAAGTGGATGTCCCCAAAATGCTGGCAAAGACGTATATTCAGGTATTCCAGAAAAGCGGCCATCTCTATTTTATGGCGGCCTTTTTCCGACAGTCGTGTAAACGCGCTGTTTGCAATCCCTATTATGGCGGCGCTGTTTAAAGAAGCGCGTATGCCATGACCAGATATATCCATGACACAAATTATGACGTCGCCGTTCTCAAGCGGCCAGGCTGTCCACATGTCTCCACCGACATGGTAGGCCGGCTGGTATAAAAGGGAAAAATCATATCCGGCTTTTCTGAAATTGTCGGTTTGTATTTTTTTGTCAGGCATAATTCTGCGCATGAAATCCTGGGCGGTTCGCATGTCGTGTTCTACTGCCTGGTCGAGCGTGCGCATCTTCGAGAAAGTTTCCGAGAATTCGAGATAAAATTTGATTCTGTTAATAACTTCCTGTTCGTTAATGGGTTTTTCGAAATAGTCGTTTGCCCCGAGTTTATAAATTTTTTCGAGATTTTCTTTTCGTTCTCCTGCCGTGATGATAAGAACGGGTGTTTCAAACAAATCCGTTTTTTCCCGTATGCGGCGGCAGGCCTCAAACCCGTTGACAACCGGCATGTACAGGTCGAGAAGAATAATGTCCGGGCGGTAGAATTGAGCCATACGTACGCCTTCCAGCCCGTTTTCGGCGGTCAGGATGTGTCCTATTTTCATTTCGCGCAGCAGGGCTTCCAGTTTGATCCGGTGGTAATTTGTGTCTTCTATGATCAGGATGCTTTTCTGGTTACTGTTCATCGATACATAACCTTTCCGGTCTCCTGTCTTCAGCAGAGACCCCTTTCAGACCGTCCTTAAGGATTTCTATGGCAATAAAGGGGCGTCCGAATTTTTGCGCCAGCGTTTTTATGCTGAATGGGGCGGGGCAGGGAATTTTTCTGATGTCCAGATCCGTGTCGGGCGTAATGAGATACGTTCCTTTCCGCGAGATCGACTGACAAAACGGGGTTCCGTTTGTATAGTATGCGCGATCGACCGGGTCGAGGCGGATTTCTCTTTCATCAGGGAAATAGCTGACCAGCATGATAAGAAAACGGTCCAGTGTACGCATACATAAACGATCTTCTCCGAGCGTACACGTACAGAAATGGCATTCTTTGAAAGTTGTGTCCGGGGAAATAAGAGACGCGACGGCGCGTCCGAGGATATCATTGACAATAGGGGTGCCGATTTCATGATCTTCGAAAAAATCGCTCATCTGTGCCTTGGTTTTCGAAAACAGAAGAGCAGGCGTAAAGCCGGTTTTGTTGATCGCAATGGCGGCAAGCTTAAGGGATTTGCCGTCTGGAAACGGGATCGTCTGGAAGTACCAGCCGGAGCCCTCATTCCTGTGTTGTGTTGAGGGAGATGTCGGTCTTATTTCCTGTGTTTGTGTGCCAAAGCTGTGTATGACGGCAAATGTCTGCCCGCCTTTTCCTGTAATGTGAATGCTGTGCTGTTTCTCAACTTCCTCAAGGATGTGAATGGTTTTTCCGAATTCCTCCTGATAATTTTTATAGCTCGTATCCAGTTTCTTACGGGCGTGCCGCATATCTATCTGGACACCGAGCCGGGCGGACAGTTCGTAAAGCGTGAAAGACAAGGGCAGAACTTCGTTTACGTTCCTGAAAAAATCGGTGTGACTCCCGGGCGCAGAAGGGGGCGGCGTTTGATAGAGGATTGAAAATTCCTTTTTGTCGTGATGTTGACGTAAAGACCTCAATTGGCCGGAAATTTTGTCATACGGAACGTCTGCAAGGATAATCATGGCGGAGCTGTGTTCGGTAATGTCTTCAATAAACTCTATTCGGGGCAGAACATGCCTCGCGCGTGTATATCCAAGTGCGTTGAGCTTGTTGCGCATTTCTTCAAACAAGGCCGGCGCCTCTGTCATGACAGCGATGATATCTGTCGAAAATCCGTCTTTTGCGTCTTCCGGAAGAACAATTTTACCGTGTTTTTCGGACATCGATACCGTTATTCGCCCGGAAAAAGGGCAGCATTCTATTTTGTCCGCAATATGAAGAATGTAGTCGAATCCCTTTGTAAAAATTTTGTCTTTGTATTTGTGTATGAAATCTTCGAAGCGGACGCCGGGCCCCTCATCTTCAATGCAGATCCGAAGATGGGGCGGCGCGAGCGTGAGCGTAAGAGAAAGGGGCAGCCCTCCCAATTCCGGTTCTTTGAGGCAAGAGGAGATTTTCTGGCAGGCATCCAGAAAATCGGCGTGCTCTTTGTCGAGAGGAAAATCGGTTTTCAGGTTTCCATGCAATATTGCGTTCATGAGGAGTTCATGCGCGACAATCCCGAAATTTTGAGTGAACGTTTCTGAAAACCGGAAATGCTTTTCCAGCATGTTTTGAAAAGGTCTGATCCAGTCTTCTTCATAGGCCCGTTTCGTTGACAGGAGGATTTTTATATATTTTTCAAGCTCAAGGCTGTTCGCAGGGAGGCGGTCTGCAAGGCGCCGGGGCCAGTCTGAAATTCCCATATCAACATATAGCGACGCGATGGAATCGATGCCGGCGCTAAGAAAACTCTCCGGATTTTCGTCGGTATTCTCGTCGAAAAGAATAATTTTGAGGGAATTTTTAATGTCCTTCAAAGAATTCAAAGACGTTATGCCTTCCTGATCCGGCGTTATGCCGGCATTTGAAAGCGCCGTTCTGATGTGTTCCGGGTTATGGTGCTCCGGAATAAAAAAATGCATGTGATTTCTAGCTTTTCGTTTGAGTGACCTGGAGTTGTTTATCAATACTGGTGATCTCAAAAACGCGCCGGACTTGCCCTTGAGGGTTTTTCAGGTGGAGGTGTCCTCCCATTTTTGTGATAATTTTGTGCGCAAGGAAGAGCATGCCGATTCCGGCGCTATCGATTGCTTCGAGTGCGGATAAGTCAAAGGTGATAGTTTTTTTTGTATTTTGAAAATTGTTGATCAGGGCGTTAAATTCTGTGTGGTCCTGAAAATTCAGCTTCCCTTCAAGGTGGACTATGATGTCATTTTCTCCGTATATTTCCTGTCTGGTGTTCATGTTTTCGCTTCTCTCTTGTTCGTTTTTATTAATCAGATCAAAAAAGCTCAATATCGTCTTCATCCTCAGCATGATTTGCGCTGTCCCCAACCGCATTCTCATCGGTTGTTCCGGTTGAAGGGGGAGAGGGCGTTTCGCCCGTCTCCTCAAGAAAATCTTCTTTCAGGCGGGACAATGAGAATCTCTTCAGCAAATCGTCGATCATTTCCTGTGGCAGTTCGTGGGGGAGGTCGCTCAGATCCGCATGCCGCCGGGAGTTTTCCGTCAGTTTCTCAACTTTGTCCTGAATGCCTTCCGATGCGGCGTTCAGGTGCTGCATGCGTTGCTTTGCGTAATCCTGAAACTGCATGGCCATGATCAAACGTGAGACGATATTCGAGATATCCGCCGCGCTGCTGACTGTGTTTTCGAGAACTTTCTTGTGCTGGGCGGATTGTTCGATCAGGGCGGAAAGCGTTTTGTTGACATGATCTTTCATTTCAATCTGTTTGGTCATGTCGCGGGAGGCAATGTCTTCAAGCATGATGAAGCTCTCATCAAGGTTGCCGGAAAGTCCCGTAATAAGGGCGTTCATCTTTTCTGCCAGATCCCTTGTATCCTGTGATAAATCGCGGACCTCTTTTGCGACGACTCCGAAGGACTTTCCTGTGTCGCCTCCGGCGCGCTCGGCTTCGATCAGAGCGTTGATTGAAAGATATTTCGTGTCTTTTGTGATTTTAAAAATATCTTCAAGGGCTGCGTTGACTTCTTTTGAGTCTGCAACGGCTTTTTGCATGACATAGACCATATTCATGGCCTGTTTTGAGATTTCGAGGACGTCGTTGATCATAAAGGAAATCAGGTCGTCCAGAGATTTAACGACGTCGCTGAGCGGTAGAGCCTGTCCGTCCAGGACAATGTTCGTTGATGTCTCGACAATATTTGTGACGGTCCGAGATTGGTCATGCGCCTTCTCGGAAATGGCGCGAAAATTTTCGACAAGAGCTTCTGCCTGTTCCTCTATATATCTGGACAGAGAGTCCACCTCTGAACGAGAGCGCTCGGAAGCCCAGCTGATCAGGAGACCGAGTTCCACCCATCTGTGGACCAGTTCCTCTCTGCTGTGCCCGTCCGGAACGGTATAATCCTCCGGAACGGTGAGCTCCTCCGTGTCTTCAGAGTTCGTCATTAATCGTCTCCAGAATTTTATTCAAAGACAGGGATTTTTGAATCGCGCCGGCTTCCGCCGCGGCTTTCGGCATGCCGTAGACCAGACAGCTTGCCTCCGACTCTCCGAGCGTGACGGCGCCCGTGTTCATGAGTTTGAGCAGCCCCTTCGCGCCGTCGTTCCCCATGCCCGAAATGATGATCCCCACGCTTTTTCGTCCGACGGTCTCGGCCATCGAGTCGAACAGATATTCCGCCGAGGCGATAAAACCGCCAAGGGGAGGGGCCTTCAGAAAGGCGGCTTTAAGAACGGCGCCTTCTTGCCGGACCTGGAGATGATGCTCGTTGTCCGCGAAATAGATCGTATTGGCCTGAAGGATCTCGTTATGGGCGGCGGTTTTAACCTTGATATGCGGCGGGGCGATCGTGGCGATCCGCTCGACAAGGTTCGGGATGTAGTGCCGGTTGATGTGCTGAACGATCATGGTTGGCGGGATATTGCATTTTAATCCTCCGGCCAGATAGCGCAGACGTTCGACGCCGCCGGTCGAGGACGCGATTCCGATCAGCCGGCGTTTGACGCTGCGCCGGGTTCCCGGTGTGGCCTGGGTTTTGGGTGTGGAGGCGACGTGCCCCTGGATGTTCTTCGAGCCGGCCACGGCGCGAAGACGCGGAACCAGTTCGTTATTGATCAGGTTTGTAAAGGCGTCCCCGTCAACATTTCCGTTATGGGTCAGAGGTTTGGCGATGGCGTCCGCGGCTCCGATCTCCAGAGCCTCGATTGTGACGGCGGCGTTTTTTTGTGTGAGAGAGGAGAGCATGATCACCGGCATAGGGCGCAGGCGCATGATTTTGTCGAGGAAGTCGATCCCGTTCATGTGCGGCATTTCAACGTCGAGCGTGATGACGTCCGGGTTTGTCGCCTTGATCATTTCCCTGGCCTCGAAAGGGTCTTCCGCTTCGCCGCAGATTTCAAATCCGGCACGCATCAGCGTGTCCTTCAGGACGGCCCGGATAAAACTGCTGTCGTCGACGATTCCGACCCGGATCTTGCTATTGCTTTTGCTAAAAGAGTTCAACGTCTCCCTCCAGTTTCTGATGGCGCAGGTCTTCGTATGTTTTCCGCTCGTTTTCCGCGAGTGAGGTAAGATCTGTGGATGTGATGACCGGGCGGACGAGGGCGCGCCCGGTCGCGGGATAAAAAATAACTTTCCGGCCGGTCGTGCCGCCGCTGTCTTCGCTCGTGATCCGGATTCTTTCCGTGCGGAAGAACTGGCGTGCGAATTCTACGTTCCGCTTTCCGACATCGTTTGAGACGCCCGAAATGACTTTGCCGCCGCCGAAAATTTTGACGGTCAGATCGTTTTTGCAAGCGCCGTGGCTGTAGAGTGCGTTCAACAGAATTTCTATTGCGGCTTCTCCGTAGCGTTCCGAGCGGTCGAGCGGATTTTTGCTTTGCGTTTTCGGAATGTCGGGCAGAAGGAAATGATTCATGCCGCCGACGCCGATATGCGTGTCACAGACGCAAACGGAGACGCAGGAGCCAAGTGTCGTTGACAGGGCAAGATGACGGTCTTTCGACCATGCATAATATCCGGCCGCGATGGGAACCATATGCACGTCGAAATTTTTGTCGAAATACCCGTCGTTTTTTTTGCTTTCTTTTACGAGCGTCATGCGATTCTTTCGTATGTTGTATGGCCTTTTGAGACGAACATGGGATGCGCTCCGGCATAATGTTCGGAATGTCCGAGATAGAGCAGGGCGCCCGGTTCCATCAACTGGGCCATTTTATTAACGTATGTGCGTTGTTTGTCCCGGTCGAAATAGATCAGGACGTTGCGGCAGAAAACAGCCTGAAAGGGACCTTTCATCGGCCAAAGGGGCATGTTCAGGTTCAGGTGATTAAAGGATACCAGATCCCGCACGTCTTCATTGACGCGGTATTTTGCGCCGCCGCTTCCGGGCTCGATCGTCAGATATTTCTGGCGGTATTCCGGCGAAACGCCTTTTAATGAGTCCTCGCCGTAAATCCCCTGACGGGCGCGGGCCAGAATGGTCGTGTCGATGTCTGTCGCCAAAATCCGTATATTGCCGCGCATGCCCGTTTCCTTGCGGACGTCCAGAACGGTCATGGCCATGGAATAGGGCTCCTGTCCGCTGGAGCATCCCGCCGACCAGATCCGGATTTTTTTGTTGGGATTCTGTTGAAGGAGCGTTTTGAGTTGTTCTTTCAGAACCTCGAAATGATGATTTTCCCGAAAAAAATGAGTGACATTTGTCGTGCAGACATTCACCAGATCCGGGATTTCCGTGTCCCGGTGCTTTTTGTCCATAAGATATTCAACATAGGCATCGTATCCCGGCAACCCCAGAATTTTGATCCGTTTGGCGATCCGGTTCGAAACCATCTGGGCCTTGTGGTCCGCAAGGGTAATGCCGCAGACATTGTAGATAACGTCCTTGATCGTCAGGAAATGTTCCTGGGTAAAAGTCTGATTGTCGGGGCTGGAGTGTTTTTCTGAGGTCATATGCGGGGAGCCTGTTTTCGCTTTTTATTTCAAGTCGAACCTGAGCCGCAAGGCGGCTCAGGCTTGTCTGCGTTTTCCTCTGGCGCCGCGTTCTAGAATTCTTTCCAGTCCGCGTCGTTATTCGGATCCGGGGCGAATTCGCCGCTGCCTGCCGGTGCGGCTTTCGATTTGGGTGCGGTCGTCGGCGCGCTGCGGACGGGCGCGGCGGCTTCTGCCACACGGGTTGACATCCGCCGCGCGCTGCGGCGCCCGGCTTCGTCGAGCTTGAAGAATTCGACGGCTTCGAAGAGCTGGGCGGCCTTGTCCTGCATGTCGGCCGCAAGCCCCCGGCTTTGCTGGGCCATGGCGGCGTTTTGCTGGGTTGTGCTGTCCATCTCCACGACGGCCTGCGAGACTTCGTCAAGCGAGGTCGATTGTTCTTCGCTCGCCCGGGCGATTTCGCTGACCTTGTCGGTCACGCTGTCGATGGATTTGTAGATTTCCTGCAGCGATTCGACCGCATCCTTGACGAGATCGACCCCGCCGCGGACCTGTTTGGAGCTGTCGTCGATCAGGCCTTTGATGTCTTTGGAGGACTGGGCCGAGCGTTGTGCCAGCGTCCGGACTTCCTGCGCGACGACGGCAAAGCCGCGTCCCGCGTCTCCCGCCCGGGCGGCCTCAACGGCGGCGTTCAGGGCGAGGAGGTTGGTCTGGAACGCGATTTCGTCGATCACCGTGATGATGTCTGTAATTTTCTCGGACGATTCGTTGATCTTTTCCATCGCTTCTCCGGCTTCTCCGGCGACGCGGCTTCCTTTTTCGGCGACGGTCCGGGCGCGCCCGGCTTCGTCGCTGGCCTCTTTCGCACTGTCGGCGTTCGTGCGGACCGTTGTGGTCAGCTCTTCCATCGAGGCCGACGTTTCTTCCAGTGTGGAGGCCATTTGCTCGGTCCGGTCGGAGAGTCCTTGCGAGTCTCTGGCCATTTCATCGGCTTTGCCTTTGACGTCTTCCGATGTGCCCTTGATGTCTCCGATCACGTCGCGCAGGCGGCCGATGAAGGTGTCCATCTGGCGGCACATTTCGGAGATTTCGTCTCTGCCGTTCGTGAACGGCATTTCGTTCGTGAGATCTCCTCCGGCCAGAATTTTAACCGCATCCTGCATGCCGCGGACGGGCCGCAGGATCGCGCCGGTCAGGAAGAAGGAAATGGTAACGCCGATGGCGAACCCTGCAGCCGAGAGAGCGAGCGCGGTTTGAATCGTTCTTTCAATCAGGGTGTTCATGGCTTCGCCGATTTCATCTTCGCTCTCGGCCATGCTTGACTGAACAAAAGCCGCGTTTTCGCGCATGTGCTCGCCGGGTTTCAGGATTTTGGAATTCACAATTTCATTTCGGGCAAAAATGGCTTCCGCGATTTCCTCGACATGTCTTTTGTACTCCGCCGTCATCTGGATTGCTTCATTGAGCCAGACCAGACGCTGCGGATTCTCAACGCCGTTTTTCAGGTCTTCAAGCGCGTGGTGCGCGTTTTCATACAGCCTCAGGATTTCTTTGTAATCGGCTTGCGTGTTATCTCTTTGGAAGCGCAGCATGATCAGGCGCATGACATAAATGATGCCATTCGCTTCCCGGGCATCGCTTGCGGTTACGAAATCGCCGTCCTTGTACGCCGTACTGGCGATTTCGTCGATTTTCCGGTTTATCTGCGGCCCCAATATGTCGGTTCCTTCGAGGACAAGCTTGTTTCTCCTGTCCATGAGAACCAGGTTTTCTTTTATCCCTCCAAAATAAATCTTTTTGTTTTCGTCTATTTCATCGATTTTTGCCGCACGTGTCGGATCACCGATCGAGGCTTGAGCCTCACTGATCATTTCATCCATGTGTTTTTCACTGATTTCGAACCCTTCGCGCAGGTCTTTGTTGCCTGTTCGCAGCCAGTCAAGAAAATCCTTCTGGCTTTTGGCGACATAACCGCTCAAGTTGCCCACAAGTTTGGATTCGTCGACCAGCTCGTTATATTCGTCGAATGATGTGTTCACCTTGCTGAGCTGCATATAAGAGATCCCCGCGATTATCGCGAGAATGAGCAGAACCGTTCCAAAGCCGGTGTAGATTTTCTGCCCGATTTTCATGTTGTTTAAGAGATTCATTGTATGCCTCCTGTCAGATTTCAGATTTTGTGTGCGGGGTTATGCGGGGGATTGCTGAAGCTCGTCGATCATCTTCATGTCGAAAAGCTTGGCGATATTGACGATGGCGACCATCCGTTTTCCGGCGGTGACCAGACCGTCGAGATACTGGGTTTCAACGGTCATGCTGGCGTCCGGCGGCGGCTGGATCCGGTCGCTCTCGATGGTCAGAATGTCCGAGATCGCGTCGACGAGCAGGCCGATCGTCCGCCCGCGAATGTCGGCCATGATCACGACATGGCGGTCCGTGACTTCCGTCAGGACGTTCTGGAACCGGGCCTGAAGATCGAAAACGGGGACGATGTTGCCGCGCAGGTTCGTGACGCCGCGGACATAGACCGGCGTGTTCGGAAGCGGGGTCGTTTTCATCCAGCCGCGGATTTCCTGAACGGTCAGGATCGGCGTGGCGTATTCCTCATCGTTGATCGTGAAGGTGATGTACTGGTTCTCCGCGTCCACGGACTGGCTCAGGCCCATATCGTCCATGGCCGTGGCGCCTTCGATGTCCTGTTTTTGCGCACTGTTTTCTTCCGCGTCGGGAAGCGCGGCGGCTGTTTTTGCCTTTGCCTCTTGTTCCAATGTTTCGCTTTCTGTCATGTCTGGCCTCTTTTTTGCTGGTTGATCCGGAATGTGTTCAGGTTGTTGTCTGTACGTAATCGTAATTCCCGCTTTGCTTTTGCAGGGCTTTCAGGTCGATGCTTGCTTCCATATTGACCATTCCCGGGACGTCAATGATCAGGGCGACATCCCCGTTGCCCAGAATGGTGGCGGCCGAGGCGCCGGGGACATTGGCGTAATTCGTCTCCAGACTTTTGATGACGACTTGCTGCTGGCCCAGAACCTCGTCCACCATGATGGCCAGCCGGTCGCCTTCGTCGCTTTCGACGAGGACAACGAGGCCGTCTTCCGGGTTTTTGATCGCGTCATCGACGCCGAAGATGTCGAATAGCGGCATGATCCGGACATATTCGCCGCGCGCCTTGATGACGTTGCAGTTCCTTGAGATCGTGCTGATATCTTCTTTGCGCGGCTGCACGCTTTCGATGATATTGATCGTGGGCAGGACGAATCGCTGTGAGCCGACGGAGACGACCATCCCGTCCATAACAGCGAGCGTCAGGGGCAGGGAGAGCGAGAAACGGCTGCCTTTGCCGGGGGTGGAGGTGACGGAAATCCGCCCGCCCATGGCTGTGACGTTCCGGCGGACGACGTCCATGCCAACCCCGCGACCGGAAACCTCCGAGACTTCTTCCGCTGTCGAGAAGCCGGGCCGGAAAATGAGGTTGTTCAACTCGTGTTCGGAGAGATTGGCATCCGGTTTTTCAAGCCCCTGTTCGACGGCTTTTTTGAAGACGGCGTCCTTGTTGATCCCTTTCCCGTCGTCCTGAACCTCGATAACGATCCGGCCGGATTTGTGTTTGGCCGAGAGCTGGAGCGTGCCGTAGCGGGTTTTTCCGGCGTCTTCCCTTTCGGCCGGCATTTCGATCCCGTGATCAACGGCGTTACGGACCATGTGGGTCAGCGGATCGACGAGGTTTTCGAGGACCGTTTTATCGACTTCCGTATCTTCCCCAAAGGTCGTCAGGCGGACGTCCTTGCCGAGCATGTCCGAGATTTCCCGGATGATCCGCGGCATGCGCGTGAACACGGATTTAATCTGCTGGGCCCGGACGGCCATCACGCTTTCCTGCAGGTCCAGCATGTGGCGGGAGAGTTGATCGACGCTTTTCTGAACCTCGGTGCCGGTCTCGCTGGTCAGCCAGCGGGCTTTTTCCTGCAGCATGGATTGGGCGATCACCATTTCGCCGACAAGGTTCACCATCAGATCGATTCGTTTGAGATCGACCCGGATAGAACTGGTTCCGCTTGTCGCGGCGCTTTCCTGAGTGTCGCGGTCTTCCCGGCGGCGGCCGAGGCGCTGCGCTTTTTCCGGATCCTCGGTTTTCCGGCGCTCGGGCATGTCGCCGGGCGGCGTGTCCTGAAGAGCAATGCTCAGGTCGCACAAATCCTCGACGAATTCGAAGATTTCCCGAATTTCCTCTTCCGGGGCGAGTGTTTTCAGAATGAGGCGCCAGCCGGTATAACAGGAATCCGGCAACATCTCGTCAAAAGGCGGCAGGTCGTCGAGATCCACTGTGATTTCCAGTTTGCCGAGATCTTTTAAGGCCTGAAACAGATAGAGCGGCTCGTTGCCCGTTTTCAGCATGTCCGGGCGCGGACGGAACTGGATGGCCCAGGTTTTTTCGGCGTGTTCGCAGGCGGGGCCGTTTTCCGGTGTGCTGTCTTTCGATGCAGGGCCGGCCGGAGCGGCAGAGTCGTCTCCGCCCGCACCGCCGACGGCGGCCAGAGCGGCCATGGCTTCGACAATGTTCGCGCCGAGATCCGGGTCGCTGTCCATGCCGGCCCGGGCGTCGGCGATCAGTGTGTCCAGTATGTCTTTTGCACGCAGGAACAGGTCGATCCGCTCGCGCGTGACGTCCAGTGCGCCTTCCCGCATGAGGTCCAGAGCGGTCTCGAAGTGATGCGTGAAATGAACGATATGATCGAAGGCGAAGGCGCCGGCCCCGCCCTTGATTGAGTGAATATCCCGAAAGACCCGGTCGATCAGATCCGGGTCGGTTCCGCCGGATTGCAGAACGTTCAGGGCGTCTTCCGCGTCCAGGAGCCGGTCTTCACATTCCTCAAAATATGTCTGTTTGAAGCTGTCATCCATTTTTAGTCTCTTTTCAGTATTTTATAAATCGTTATTCATCTCTTTTCTTAACCACCGGCGACGCGCTTGACGACCGAGATCAGCTTTTCCGGGTTGAAGGGTTTGACAATCCAGCCGGTGGCTCCGGCTTCGCGCCCGGCGTTCTTTTTCGTTTCATCGGCTTCCGTCGTCAGCATCAGGATCGGTGTGGTTTTGTAGGCCGGGAGCAGACGTAGGGCTTTGATCAGTTCGAGGCCGTTCATGTTCGGCATATTCAGGTCCGTAATGACCACGTCCGCGGCCTGCCCGTTGAGGACGTCGAGCGCTTTTTTGCCGTCTTCGGCTTCGAGGACGTCGTATCCTGCCGTCTTTAGCGTGTGGGACACCATGTCCCGCATGGTCTTCGAATCGTCTACGGTGATGACACGCAATGCCATGTTCTTGCCTCTTGCCTTCTATGGGTTGTTCACTGTGAGCGGGAGAGAATCCTCCAGCCCGAGTTCTTGAAGAACGGTTTCGATCGCGGGCGATGCCGAGAACACAAAGCCCCGCCCTCCGGGCGCTGTTTTTTTTCGGGCGGCGATCAGAACCTGGATGCAGGCCAGGGATATCCTTTCCGTTTCGGACATATCGATTTCGATGCTGCCTTTTGCGTTATTTACAAGCAGAGTCTCAATGTCTTTTTTCAGTTCGCTGGCGTATGCCAGATCGGCGTGGAGCGGAATTTCTATTTTTTGGGCCGCGTCCTTGCTCTTCTTTTTTTTGGTCGTGTTTTGTTTCTCTCCGGCCATTTTGTCTTTCCGCTTTTTTGCTTCTGGTGTCTTTCAAAAACGGGCATAAGGAATGCAGCCTTCCGGTGCGGCTCTCAGGGCTTATGCCGAGTCTATTCCTGTAATCCCTTTGTTTTTTTAAAAATGTATCTTATTTTCCGGTTGTATGGCAGATGGGTCTTCCTGTATGCAGGCGGCCTCAGAGGCGGAAGGAATGTCGCGGATTTTCACCCGTGACAGTTCCGTTTCGATCTGTTAGTGAGGAATATCTTCGAGATTTTTTTCTGTCGTTGACATATGGAGTTTGTGTGATGCGCGTTTCGTCAGGAGGCCTTAAATTTATTGCCGTTGCCGCCGTTTTGCTGATGATCGGCGTCTATGCGGTCTTTTCCTTTAGTGCGGATGCTCCGGCCAAAAGCGAATCGGAGAAAGCTGTACAGGCGTCCGATCCGTGGCAGATCCGGTGCAGCGTTCCGGAGGGCGAATCGGGAAGTGTTGAAGAGAAAGATATCAAGGTCAGCCGGGAAAATTGCGAGATCGTCCAAAAATTGATTGTTGCAGAAACGGGCGAGCGCTTTGTTGAATTTGCTGTGGGGCTTCCCGCGGATCAGGATGCGGCCCGGGGCGTTGTGATTCTTCCGCTGGGGATGCTTTTGCCTGGCGGCGCGCAATTGAAAATCGACGACCAGGATCCTTTTGCGTTCGATGTCCGCTTTTGTACAAACGCCGGTTGCTTTGCCTATCTGTCTTTGGAGCGCGGAGTGATCGATATGATGAAAAAAGGGGAACAGGCGGAAATTCTGTTTAAGGACGCGCAAGGAAAAACTGTTCGCGTCGATCTGACGTTGCGCGGGTTTACAAAAGCCCTTAAAAAACTTGGCTGATTTTCGCTTTTTCCATCAAGTTGCGATAAGCGGGGCGCAAGATTTTGTGCCCCGTTTTTTGTTGGGCGTTTTATGTGCGGCTGCAGATGATCGTATGCGGTTTGTGGGGTTTCGTTTATTCTGTTGGTTTGGGGATTTTACTCAAGATCTGTGTAAGTGGATGTTTTTAAATAATAAAAATATTCAGATTCTCTAATAAGTTGCGCAAAAAACACACATTCGGAAAAAGTGCGGTTTTTATCACGGAGGCCTCTTCCGGCGATTCGGCAATGCTGGTATAACTTTTGTGTCGTAATCGAAAGGTTGCGATTCATTAATGGTAAATTAATCTTTTTGACACAAACCTGTGCGTTAACGCCCGCCCACAAGGGCATAGAATTTGGTTCATTCCGAACCGATCCAACCAGAACTCAATTAAGGAGAGACCAACTATGACGAATTTTAGAAAAACGTTGCTGGCCGGTACGGCGGTGATTGCACTGGGTGCTTTTGCTCCGGGTCTGGCTCATGCTGCGGCAAACGACTTTTCGCTCGATGCCGACAACAACGGCACCGACTATGAAGTCGATATTGCCGGCGGTGCTGACCTTGATGGTGCGGCCGGTTATGTTGCTGCCCGCGATTTGGTCGTGAACGCAACCGGAAACCTGATCGTTGACGTAACGACGACGATCGGTGACGGCTCCGACGCCGACTACCCGGCCATCACGACGTCGGCCGACGATCTGACGTTCACCATTATCAACGGTGTTGGCGGTAGTGCGGCGAACGATGACGATGCTGAAACGCTGACGATTGATGGTGATGTTACAAAGCGGACGGCGGACACGACCCTGAACCTGACGATCGTCGGGGAATCGACCGACGCTGCGGCGACGGATACGTTCAATGTCGACATCGACGGGGACGTCGATCTCGGTGACGGGACGTTGACAATTACGGCGGACGCCAACGACAACAACCCGGTTAACGTGAATATCGAAGGCGACCTGACCGCCGGTGCAACCGTTCTTCAGGAAGACGGGGCCAACAACTCCGTTGTGACCCTGACATTCGACGGGACGACGGCGCAGACGGTGTCCGGGACGATTGACGGGGAAACCGATTCTGATGGGGACATTGTTGTTGACAACGCGGCCGGCGTGACGTTCGAAGGAACGATCGGGGCCGGTGTTGGTGTAGACACAATTACCATTGAAAAAGCCGGCGGAAATTCCTCCGCGACGTTTGAAAATGCTGTAACCGCAGTTATTACGCTCGGTGGCGATAACAACGCAACGGACGAAAACACGGCGGTTTTTGACAGCACGAATACGGCTTTCACCGTGACGGGCGCCGTGACGGCGGCTTCCGCGGCGAACGAAACCGACACCGTGACGATCACAGGGGATGACACGGTCACCTTTGCAACGGCTTTCGGGGGCGGGACGAACAATATCGAAGTCGTGAACGTCAATGCGACGTCCAGCGCGACGTTCGATCTTGCCGCTCAGGCTGTGCTGTTTGATATCAACACCACGGGGACCGTGACGCACACGGGCGCCTTGACGGCGACAAGCTATACCGTTGACGGTGCGGCGACGATCGCCCTGACGGCGGCCGGAAACGCCGTGACCAACGATATCGACATCGATGCGGCGGCGACGGTAACCTTTGCCGACGGCGCAACACAAACGACCGGTGGTATCGACAACGTGTCCGGTGCGGATGATCTCGGGACTGTGACGTTTGCCGGAGATGCGACTGTCGCAGGGTCTCTCGGGGCTACGAACGACCTCCTGCGCGTGAATGCGAACGGTGGCGCCGGGAAAAAAGTTCAGGTTGTTGCGGTTGACGCAAAAGTCCTGAACTTTGGTGACGACGGTGTCGTGGAAGTCAGCGGCGATTACGCTGTGGACAGCACAACAACATCGACAACCGGCGAAGGGACTCTCGAATTTGACGCCGGTGGTGCGCAGGCAGCGACCGGAAATGTCGGTTCGGCGAACCTGCTGCTGAAAAACGTTCTGATCTCCGGTGCGGCGACGGATGTGACCCTGACAGGTGATGTCTACGCCACGAACGTGACGTTCGATGACGGCGATGCCGGGTTGATCCTTGCGGACGGCAGCGATATCCATGCCGATATCGTTGCAACGGGCGACGAAGACGGGGATCTGACCTTTGCCGGGGACAGCGTCGTTTACGGAACCATCGGGGATCTGGCCGGTGCCGGGAACTCCCTCGACGACCTTCTGTTCACGACGGCATCCGGTGAAACGGTTGACTTCCGCGACGACGTCATGGTCGACGGCTTCGATGCCAGCGGCGCAACGGACGCGCGCGTCCTGCTCCGGAACGGTGTTGAAATGAACGTTGAGGCCGGTATCAACGCCGCTCAGGCCGATACGACGACCTTTGCGTTCGAACTCAGCGAAGACAACACGGCTGTCACGGAAGTGTCCAGCGCCGGTGTGGCTGCGTTCGACCTGACCAACGCCCGGATCGAGGCTGTGGTTATGGATGACGCCGGCTTTATCGCCGATGGAACGGTCTATACGATTTTCGACGGGAATGCCGCTTTGACGGACCCGACGAACACGACCGTTATCGACAATTCCCGCGTGCTCAACTTTACATGGGCCAGCACGGCTGACACCGGGAACGACGGGACGATCACGGCGAACCGGGTGAACACCCTGGATAAAATCGCCGCGACGACCGTCACGTCGAAAGTCGGTAAAGCTCTTGAAGACATCGGGGCCGGCGGGAACGCCGCCATCGATCTGCTGCAAGGCCGTCTGGCGCAAGCCAGCTCGGACGAAGCTGTCGACAACATCCTCGAATCCGTCGCGCCGACCGTTGACGGCGGGGCCACGGTCGGAGCCGTTGCGAATGTCACCGGCAGCGCGACGTCTGTCAACCAGACCCGTCTTGCGTCCCTGCGTTCGGGCGACATGACCGGTATGGCCGCGGGGAACGTCTCTAATGGTCTGAAAGCCTGGGGACAGGTCTTCGGCACGACGGCCGATCAGGACCGCCGTGACGGGGTTGACGGCTTTGATGCCGATACCTGGGGCGTAAGCGTCGGTGTCGACAGCGAAATGATCATTGAAGATGCCGTTCTCGGGATCTCTCTGACCTATGCCGACACGGATGTTGACTCCAAAAACATCAACAACACCAAAGCCGACATCAACACCTACCAGATTGCCCTGTACGGTGATTACGATCTTGACGAGCGCACGTTCGTCAGCGGTCAACTCGGTTACGGCAACAACGACATCGACCAAACCCGTCACGACGTCGGCGGTCTGGTTGGAACGCACGCTTCGGCTGACTTCGATGCCGATGTCTGGTTCGCCAATGTCGAAATCGGCCATGACTTCTACACGGAAAACGGTGTGACCTTGACGCCGAGCTTCCTGGTTAACTACCAGTACATCGACACCGACGACTACACGGAAACGGGCGCCGGCGGTATGAACCTTCATGTTGATACCGATGCACAGCACGTTTTTGAAGTCGGACTCGGGGTCGATGCGTCCTGGATGTACCAGTACGCCGACGGCTCTTACATCAAACCGAAAGTCAGTGCCGGCTACCGGTATGATATTGCGGACGACAAAGTTGAGACGTCCAGCAACTTCACCGGAGCCACCGGGACGGTCTTCAAAGCCGAAGGCGCGGATCCGGCTCAGCACACCTTCAACATCGGTGCGGGCGTGACCTACTTCACGACCGACAACTGGGAACTGACCGCCGAATACGATTTCGAGCTGAAATCGGATTACGACGCGCATTCCGGTGTCCTCCGCGCCGCGTATAAATTCTAAGATGCTTTTACGGTCGGGCCGGCTTTCCAGCCGGCCCGCGCCGGACGAAAGTCTCCGAAAAGCCTCGCAGGGTTATCCTTGCGGGGCTTTTTTTGTGGCCGTTTCGAATATGTGCCGGGCAAGCGCAAGGCGTCCGTAGGGACGAGAGCATGCCCGGCACTTGAGGGCTCGCATTTAAAATGTCCGATTTTAAATGCAATATATAAAGGGATCATTTCCCGGCGTCGGTAAACTCTTGCGGGGGCGGCGTGACCGGTATTAAAGCCGGCGGTTCCGTACCGTTCGACTCTGTTGCCTTGCTCGGATCAACCGGGAGAGCGTCGCGAAGAAGACCCGGCCACTGCTCGTTCCAGCCTTTTCCATGACTGGCGTCTTGAACATACGTGAATTTGACAGGCGCGTCCGGACCGAGGGCATTATGATAGCTGTTGAATATAGCCGGAGGGACGTTTTCGTCCTGTGCGCCGACATAATGGTGTTGCGGAATGGTTTTCAGGCGGTCCGCAAAATCGATCGGGTTCAGGGATTGGTCGAGTCGGGTGACGCCGTGGATATCGCTGTGAAGAACGGGGTTCAGATTGCCCGCGACGGTCCGCAAATTCCGGACGTCATCCCGTTTCGCGGCGACAATCGCGGCCACGGTTCCGCCGCCGGAATATCCGACCAGTTCGAACCCGTCAATCTTGTACATGGCCTTGATGTTGTCGAGCGCGGCCATATACGAATCGATGACTTCCGGCGCATAGCGGCCGTTCGTCCAGTATGTGCCCGGGCAGGGGCGGTCTTCGTGGATCCAGCCGGTGCCGGAGCCTGTGTACTGACAGGGCCGGGAAAGCCAGAACACGTTCGGCGAATTGTCATGCGCGGCGAGTTGCAGCGCAACCGGATCTTTCGGCGTCGGATCGAGCGAGGGCCGGGACGGCGAGACCCATGCAAGCCCGTCGCCCTCGATATAGACGCGCGCCGGGGCATAATTCTTGTCCTGACGCTCATAGGCGATCAGGTGGAACATGCCCGCCGGAATCTCCCGTTTGATCATCCACGCCGCCGAGGCGATCCGCGCGGCGACCTCTTCGCGTTTAAAGACCATGGAATAGGTGCACCCGCCAAGAACGGCGCCCGACAGGGCCGCACCGGCCATCAGGAGCAGAAAAGGAGATTTGGAAACGGCGGAAGAGGGGTTGCGCAAAAGATTCATGTCGGTTCATCCTGTCCGGAAATTATGACTGTGTACAGGTTACCCTGTTCCGGGCAAGGGCTCAACTCGGTTTTTACGTGAATGTTGCGATAAGCGGCGTGTGGTCGGACGGTTTATCCAGCCCGCGCGGAGCCGTATCGATAACACAGGACGCCAGGCGGTCCGTCATTTCGGGGGAGGTCAGGATATGGTCGATCCGGAGTCCTTCGTTTTTCGGCCATGCCCCGCCGGTATAATCCCAGAATGTATAGGTCTGTCCGCCCGGATCGAAAACCCGGTAGGAATCCGCAAGTCCGAGATTGACAAGCGCCCGGAATTTCCGGCGCGTTTCGATCCGGTACAGCGCGTCTGCCGCCCATTTTTCGGGGGCGTAACAATCGCGCGGCTCCGGGATGACATTAAAATCGCCGCCGATGACAAAAGGGATAGTCTCGTCGCGCAGGAATTTGAGGCGGTGATAAAGCCGGTCCATCCACGCGAGCTTTTTCGGATATTTCTCGCTGTCCGGCGGATTGCCGTTCGGAAGATAGATGTTGATCAGGCGGAGACCGTCCGGCGTTTGCGTCTCCAGATAGCGCGCGTCTTCATCTCCGTCATCGCCGGGAAGGCGGTCCAGAACGCATTGGTGCCGGTCTTTCTCCTCCTCCTCCTCCCCATCTTCGCGAATCAGGGTCGCGACGCCGTTCCATGACTTCTGGGCGACGACATGGGCCCCGTATCCGATCTCCGCGAACGAGTCATACGGGAAGTCGAGTCCCTTCAACTCCTGAATCATCAGAATATCCGGCCTCTGCGCCGTGAGCCAGTCACGGACGTGCCCTTGCCGGGCCTTGATTGAATTGACGTTCCACGTTGCGAGTTTCATGGGACCAACTGAGGCTTTACGTTTATGAGCTCAAGGAAATACTATATGGTGCCGGTAGGGAATCTCAAAACAGGGAAACGGATTTTTATGGCTCTGGATCAAATGGACTATAACTATTGCGCATTGCCTCTGGCCGCGTATGCGTGCCGCCCGGATCATTCCCGGGGCCGCCTCTATCCCGAGACCGACAGCCGTTACCGGACATGTTTCCAGCGGGACCGCGACCGGATCATCCATTCCGGCGCGTTTCGCCGCCTGAAATACAAGACGCAGGTTTTTGTCTATCATCAGGGCGACCACTTTCGCACGCGCCTGTCTCATACGCTGGAGGTCGCGCAGATTGCAAGGGCTCTGGCGCGGGCCCTGATGGTGAATGAGGATCTGGCCGAAGGGATCGCCCTCGCGCACGATCTCGGCCATCCGCCTTTCGCGCATATGGGCGAGGAGAATCTGAAAATCCTGATGGAAGATCTCGGCGGGTTCGATCATAACGAACAATCTCTCCGGGTCCTGACGCATCTGGAGCGCAGCTATCCGAAATGGCCGGGACTGAATATGAGCTGGGAAATGATCGAAGGCGTGATCAAGCATAACGGCCCGGTCCCGGACGAAAAAATGCGCCCGACATTCCGGGAGATCGACGCGCGTCTTCAGATCGGCCTGAAGACACATGCGAGCATTGAGGCGCAGGTCGCGGCGATTGCGGACGACGTCGCCTATAACAATCACGATATCGGGGACGGCCTGCGCGCGGGGCTGTTCACGCTCGAAGACCTGCGCGTTCTGCCGATGCCGTCCGCGCAAATGGATCGGATCCGGGCCGAATATCCGGGGCTGGATGAGGATCTTTTGATACAGGAAATGCTCCGCGGGATGATCGGGGAGATGGTCGACGACGTTCTGGAAGAAACCGAACGCCGGATCCGGGACGCCGCCCCGCAATCTCCGGACGATGTGCGGGCCTGCGGGCGGCAACTCGTGGCGTTTTCGCAGGAAATGCTCCCCAAAATTGCGGAGACCCGCGCGTTTCTGATGGAGCGGATGTACCGCCACTATACGATCAACCGGATCTGGGTCAAAGTCGAACGGATTATCGGCGATCTGTTTCATCATTTTCACGCGCAATATGCTTTGATGCCGGACCGTTGGCAACGCCTTGTAGAGGCGGGGGGCGGAGTGGAGGACGAGACGGCCCGCGCCCGCATTGTGGCCGATTATATCGCCGGCATGACGGACCGATTCGCGATCCGCGAGCATGAGCGGATGTTCGATTTATACTGGGATCTGCGGTGAAAAATCCGGTTCTTGAGATATCCGAAAGCCTTGCCGGGACGGATGCCCGGCTGTCCCTTGTGCCGGTCTCCCCGGACGGGACGCTCGGTCTGCGGATCGCGCCGCTTCGCGATCCGGAAAGTGTCATCTCCGCGAAGGCGGGACTCTTCAAAAGCGTTTTATCGGAAGAGTCCGGGTCCCGCCCGATTCTGGATCTCGCTCTCTCGGACGACGCGTTTCGTCAGTGGGCGGAGGCCGCCTGTAAAACGATAAAAATGCCGGAATGTGCGCCGACCTGTAAACCGGAACACAAACTTCAGTATGACCTCTACCTGATCGAATGCCTCTCCGGCCCGTCCGGATCTCCGCCGTCGGTCGGGAGCGATTCGCTTTGTGCGGCAATGGGCCTGTATCTGGCCTTTACCGCGTTTCTCCTTGAGGAGGGCGCAGAAGAAAACAGACTAATAAATAATTTCAAGAATATAGAACAATTCATTGATAAAAATAGAAATATAATATTTCTGATAGCGCAGGATCCTCTGATGAAAGACCTCTTCAGGAAAGTGATTCGTGGATTGTTTTTGAAATTAAACATAAATGTGCTTGAGGAATGGCGCTGCATTTCCTAGGATAAGGCGTTCCGAAATACGTTGGCGCGTGATGATTTTAAGGGAGGCCGCGATGTCGTTCTTTTCAGGTCTGTTCAAGCGGGAAGGCAAATATACGGGCAAAGGCCAGCCGCGCCTGATGCCGGTTTTTGCTGTCGGTTTTCTGATCGGTCTGCTCGGTTATCTGGTCGTCCAGAGCATGCCCGACGAGAACGGAAATATGAGCGCATCGCAGGTGCCGGTCGTCAAGGCCGAAGCCGAACCCTACAAGGTCGTGCCGGAGGATCGGGGCGGTATGGAAATCGCTCATCAGGACAGCACAATCTATCAGGCCATGCGCGGCGAGGGGCCGGATGAAAGCCCGCAGACCGAACGCATCGAAAATCTTTTGTCAGACGAAAGCATGGACTCCGATGAGACGCTCCGCAGTCAGCGCGCCCGGAATTTCGCGGGCCTGAAGACCGAAGAAGAGAAAGAAAAAAAGGAAAACATCGTCATTGCCGATATCTCGGAGCCGATGCCGGGCCGGGTGCCGAATGACGACATGCTGGACCGTTCGGCCCGCGCCCCGAAAACACCGAAAGAGCCGGAAACGCCGGATCCGTCCGCCGCCGATGCGGGCGTGCATGAGTCCCTCGACGACATCATCGCCCGCGCCGCCGGACGAAAAGCCGGAACGCAGGAAAATAACGATACGCAGATGATCGCGCAGGCCGAGGCTCTGGCCCGGATGGAGCCGGCCGCCGGGACGATGGGCCAAAAGTCGGTCTTGGACGCGGCCCAAAAAACGCATTACGTCCAGCTCTCTTCCGTCCGTGAGGAATCCGCGGCGCAAAGCGCGTGGAGCGGTATGCAGAAAAAATATGGAGTCCTGCAGGACGCTGCGTACCGGGTTCAAAAAGCCGATCTCGGAGCTCGCGGCACGTTCTACCGCCTGCAGGCCGGACCGTTCCCGGAGGATTACGCCAATCAGGTCTGTACCGCGATCAAATCCCAGTCCGGCGGAAGCTGCCTTGTCGTCCGGAAATAACAGGACCGCACCCGAAGACTCCATGTCCGCCGTGCGCCGCGCCCGCATACAGCTTGCGGACGGTGCAATGCCGGTCGTTTTCTCGCTCGCCGGAGAGCGCCTCACGCCGGAGGAAACCGCTTTGTTCCGGCAGGCGGACCCGCTCGGCTTTATCCTTTTCGCCCGCAATGTCGGCGCCAAAGACGGCCTTCGCCGCTTATGCGAAGAGTTGCGGGCATGCGTCGGCCGGGACTGTCCGATCCTGATCGATCAGGAAGGCGGGCGCGTCCGGCGGCTCCGTCCGCCGGAATGGCACGACCTCAAGGCCATGGGCCATTACGGGGCCATGGCCGAACGGGAAGGGCTTGCGCCTGCGCTCGCGGCGCTTTCCCGGGATCTGCTCCCGGCGGCACAGGACATGCGCGCGGCCGGGATCGATGTCGATTGCGCGCCGGTTCTGGATCTGGCCTGGCCGGGTGCGCATGCCGGGATCGGCGACCGCGCCTTTTCGGCGGATCCGGAGATCGTCGCCGCATTGGGCGGGGCGGTCTGCGAGGCTTTGCTGGCGGAGGGGATCTCCCCGGTCCTCAAGCATATGCCCGGTCACGGCCGCGCGAAATGCGATTCGCATGAGGCTCTGCCCGTGATTGAAGAGAGCCTTGCCCCCCTCGCCGGAACGGATTTTGCCCCGTTCCGCGCGCTCGCGGCGCGGTTCGGCCCGGCGGATCAGGTCTTCGCGATGGCGGGGCATCTCCTGTTCCGGGCGCTCGATCCGGATCGGCCCGCCGGGTTCTCGGAGGCGGTCGTGCGGGAAATCCTGCGCGAAGAGATCGGCTTTCAGGGCCTGCTCATGAGCGACGATCTGTCGATGGGCGCGCTTTCCGGGTTCGGGACTATCGCCGCGCGGGTTTCGGCGGCACTTGCGGCGGGGCTCGATATCGCGCTTTACTGCGCGGGAGATATGAATGAGATGAGCATGATTGCGGAAAATTATGGACGCCACGGAACATGACGCCCTGCTTTTGCAGATTGACGGCTTTGAGGGACCGATAGACGTGCTCCTTCAGATGGCGCGCGACCAGAAAGTGGATCTGCGCCAGATTTCGGTCCTGCAACTCGCCCGGCAATATCTGGCGTTTATCGACAGGGCGCGGGAACTCCGGCTTGAACTGGCTGCGGAATATCTCGTGATGGCGGCGTGGCTCGCTTATCTGAAATCGCGCCTTCTCCTCCCGGTACAGGAGGAGGACGGCGAAGAGATGAGCGGGGAGCAGATGGCCGAAGCTTTGGCCTTTCAGCTCCGGCGGCTGGAGGCCATGCAGGAGGCGGGCGCGGCCCTGATGGAGAGTCCGCGCCTCGGGCGGAGCATTTTCGGGCGCGGCGCGCCGGAAGGTCTATCGGTTTCGCTGCGCACCCATTATGATGTCAGCCTGTATGACCTGATCCGTACCTATGGAGAGATCAACCGCCGCAAGGACACCCGGAGCTATGACCTGCCGGTTTTCGCTCTGATGACAATGGAGCGTGCGATCTCCCGGATGGAGGATATGCTCGGGCGCCTGCCGCGCAAAGGGCCGTATTCCGTCTGGACGACCCTGCATGCGCTCCTGCCGGAAGGAATCCGGGATAAACTTTACGGACGTTCGGCGGTGGCCTCGATGTTTACGGCCGGGCTTGAAATGGTCCGGCAGGGAAAAATGGAAATCCGCCAGGACGCCCCGTTTCGCCCGATCTATCTCCGGGCGAAGGAAGCGGCGGGTGAGGAGTGAAAGACACAAGATGAGCATGCTGCCGGACGCAACTGAGCGTACACATCATTTACGTATCCTGGAGGCCATCCTCTTCGCCGCGGCGGAGCCGCTGCCGGTCGGGGAGCTTTACGAGCGCATGCCGGACGGCGCGGATGTCGGCGGATTGTTGCTGGAGCTTCAGAAGACGTATCGGGGACGGGGGGTTGAACTGGTCTCGCCCGGCGGGTTCTGGGCGTTCCGGACGGCGCCGGATCTCGCCGACGCGCTTCAGGCCGAAAAGCATATTGAGCGCAAACTTTCGCGCGCGGCCGTTGAAACGCTCGCGATTATCGCGTATCACCAGCCGGTCACACGCGCGGAGATCGAGAATATCCGGGGCGTGGCGACAAGCAAGGGAACGCTTGATATGTTGCTGGATCTGGGCTGGATCAAACCGGGCCGCAGACGCGAAGCTCCGGGGCGGCCGCTGACATGGGTCAGTACGCCGGCCTTTCTCGACCATTTCGGTTTGGAGGCCTTGACGGACCTGCCGGGGCTTGACGAATTGAAATCTTCAGGCTTATTAGACAGACGCCCGGCAATCGAAACGCTTCCGGGAGAGGGCGGAGACGAAGGCACAGACGAAGACGGAGACGGAGAGCTTTTTGCGCCGTCCTCCGCCGAAGACTTGTAGTATATTAGACAATTGTTTTTTTAACCGCAGAAAGGCGCAGAGAATATAGAGGAGGTTATAAAATTTTCGTCATTCCGGCGAAAGCCGGAATCCGGAAAAAATAAAACTGGACCCCGGCTTTCGCCGGGGTGACGAGTAAAAAAAACTCTGCGGTTGGTTATATCCTGTTGTCGGGGATAATGACGGGAAAAAGGAAGATCAAGAAAGGCAAGGCAGGTAAAAAATGGCTCCTGGTATATGGCAGATTCTGGTGGTTCTCGTTCTGGTGCTTCTTCTCTTCGGTGCCGGGCGGCTTCCGCGCATCATGGAAGATCTTGCCAAAGGGATCAAAGGATTCAAGCGCGGCCTCCAGGACGAGGGCGAGGACAAGCCGGATGAAAACCTCAAGATCAAAAATCAAGACGACAATAAGACTTAACGAAAAGGCGTCATCCTGTGCTTGATTTTAGCTGGGCGGAACTGCTGGTCGTCTGTGTGTTGCTGGTCTTTCTGATCGGCCCGAAAGAACTGCCTGTCGTTATGCGGGTGCTCGGACGTTTGATCCGCCGCCTGCAATATCTGCGATTCGCGGCCTCCCGCCATCTGGAGGCCTTTCTGGAGGAACAGGATCTCAAGGAATTGCAGGGCGGCACGTCGTCATCGTCTTCCCAAAAAGAAGAGGCGCGCAAGGATGAGTGATTTCTCCCGGAACGATTTGCACGGTCATCTCGGCGAGTTGCGCGTACGCCTGATCCGGGTCTTCCTCATTATGTTTGCGGCGATCGGTCTGTGCTTTGTCTTTGCGCAGCCGATTTTCGGGTTTCTGGTCCGTCCGCTGGCCGAGGCTATGGGGGAAGGGGGCACAAACCGCCTGATATATACCGGTCTGACGGAAGCCTTTTTTACGTATATGAAGGTCGCCTTTTTTGCGGGCGCGTTCCTCAGCTTCCCGGTTCTTCTTGCGGAGCTCTGGCGGTTTATCGCCCCGGGGCTTTATAGGCGGGAGCGACGGGCTATCCTGCCGTTTCTGGTCGCGACGCCGCTCCTCTTTTTCGCGGGCGGGGCTATGGTCTATTACGTTGTTCTGCCGCTGGCCTGGCCGTTTTTCCTGTCTTTCCAGAGCGGCGCGGATGTGACGGCTCTTCCCGTCCAGCTTGAGGCGCGGATCGGGGAATATCTCGATCTTGTCATGACGCTGATTTTCGCGTTCGGTCTGTGTTTCCAGATGCCGGTTTTGTTTGCGCTGCTCGGCCGCGCCGGGATCGTCAAGGCTAAAACGCTCGCCGCCGGCCGGAAATACGCGGTCGTCGCGATCTTTGTCTGCGCCGCGTTTCTGACCCCGCCGGATGTGATCAGCCAGATTCTTCTCGCTCTTCCCATGCTCGCACTGTTCGAGCTGTCCCTTTTTATCGTTGGGCGGGAAGAGGAGGATAGGCATAAGGAGAAAGACGGACAGGCTGGCCGACAGGAGTCGAAGGAGGAGCAGACGAAGTCGTCGTGATTGAGTGGAAGCTCCCGGGAGGATTGAAAAACCCTCCAATCGGCGTCCCCTCTGCCGGCTGCTGCGGTGCGGGGCTGGCCACCCCCGCGAAGTTTTGTATTTTGAGAACCATCGCGCGGGTCAGGTCGCCGATCGGGAAGAGTTGCTTTCCGAATTGGGCGGCCATAGCGGCCCAATTTACGAATTTATTCGATGCAAGCGGGTTCAGAATGCCGAGAACCAACCGGTTGTTTGTCCCTGTCTGCCCGTCCATCTTGTTTTCGACAACCTGAACGTCCGGGCGTGTAAGTGCCCGGATGTCACTGGCTTGTTCGCCGCCGAAAGAACATCCGCCAAGGACGATGAGTTTGACGGTGTTCTTGCTATTTCTTACAAAATCCTGGAATCGGCTGAAGTTCTCGTAACGGCTGTGTCCGCGCTGTATGGCGATCGACGTGCCGCCCATGGAATTTGCATGGGCCTTCATTTTCCCAATGCCGGCTACCCCGGCATCTGGTTTGTTTATGAGGTGGGTGACATCTCCTTTTGTCATGATAATGAAGCCGTCACCATTTACCCTTGTCCAGCCGTCCTTTTTAAAGGCGGCCATAATGGCGTTATAATCCCTGTCCATATCAGCCCGGTTTTCGAAGTCTCCGAGCACGGTGACGGCGACGATCTTGCCTTTTGCATTTCGCGCGTCTGCGGGGCTGAATCCCTGCGGCAGATAGAGGGCAAGAGGAGAGGTCTCCTCGCTACCGGACAAGACAGCCTGATAGTGCCCTTGCACGGTGGAGAGAGCGTGTCGCAATGTGCCCTGATTTGGGACGTGTGTCAGAGCGATCCCGAAATTATTTGTAAAATGCTGACGCAGAGCGGCGTTTCCGTGGCGGGCGACGAGATCGGCGAGGCGGGTCAGGACCATGATGTCTTTGCGGTCGTTTTGTCTATAATCGACGCCTTTGTGCAGGAGGCTTTCAAGGAGGCTCTCCTGCAACTTTACAAGAGCGTCACCGCGGGAACCAAACGCCTGAACAAGCTCTCTTCCTTTGTTGAACACAATAAAGTTCCGCATGGCGTTCAGGGCCAGAGCCGTTCTTGCCGGATATTCCGGATCCAGATTATACTTGACCGTGTCGTAGAAGGCCTTGGGATTACCCAGGAGGCGGTTTGAAATCTTGTCAAAGGTGGTGGCGATGGTCGCGAGGCCCCGGTCTCCGATCAACTGCATCAACTGGTTCCGCGGGAGGCCGCGCAGAACGGAAAACCGGTCGTCTTTACCGTAGTGAGATCGGTCCATATGTTGATACATGGCTGTGATCTGGTCTTTTGTCAGCCATTTTTGTACGGCCGCCAGAGCTCTGGCAGGTGCTGCGGCAAGCGCAAGAGCCGCTGCTGCTGCTCCTGTCAATACGTCTCTTCTCGATAATACTGCTGGTTCTGTCATGACCGGGCCTTTATAAAAAATATGTGAATGTTGTTATACGTCTCGTCCTGTCATTCTGAGGGAGCGGCGCTCCCGAAGAATCTTAAGATCCTTCGCATGCGCTCAGGATGACAATCGGAAAATGCGTATCGTATGAAGCCTCCGTAAAACGACGTGTAGGAACCTCTGCAAAAATCTCTTTTTCGTCATCCCCGCGAAGGCGGGGATCTTTCAATCTTTTGTTTCTAAAAGATTCCCGCTTTCGCGGGAATGACGGTTTTTGTGTTAAAGGGGTTTTTGCAGAGCTTCCTATAGTAATTCACGATAAAAATCGGACACCTCGTTGTCGTTGCGAGCGACCGGAGGCAACGGAGTGTATAATTTTTATTCGAAACCACTACATTACAGAAGCTCCTGTATCAATTTCCAAAAACAATTCCAAGGCTTTTGTAAGCGCTCCGGCCGAGGTTTGTCAAGTTTTTACGGAAAAACTTTTATCCTGTGTCCGAATCATTCAACGAATGAGAGTTGATTTTTGTCCTGTTGTTAAAAAGGATTGGGGGCAGTCAAGACATGAGGAAGGGCCTGGTGTATTGGTGAAGCTCCTGTACGTTTCAGAATAATGGCACGGGACAGGTCGTTCGAAGGGAAGCGCTGGTTTGGGTAATTTCTGGCCATCTCGTCCCAATCCACGGGATCTCCGACTGCAAGTTGGCCTAAAATCCTTAATGTAACTTCGTTATTTGTTCCTGTGGCTCCAATCCCCGTATTTTCAACGATTTGCAGAGGAGGGAATCGTCTCCGGAAATCATCGTGCGCTCTGGAAAAGCTGCCGCCAAAAATGACGGCCTTTGTAGCGGCAGTGACGTGCTTTTCGAATTCTTCGAGATTTTTGGCGTCGCTGCGTCCCCGCTGTATGACGATGGATGCGCCGCCTATGGAATCCGTATAGGCCTTCATGTTTGCGAGACCGGTTTCCCCGTTTTCTGGTCTATTTATGCAGTGGGTAATCGATCCTCTCTCCATAATTAGAAATCCGTCCGATTTTGTAATTTTCCACCCCTCTTTCTTAAAAGCACGATAAATGGCGTAAAAGTCATTTTTTATATTCCTTTCGCGTTCAAAATCCCCGAGAACGGAGACGGCGACGATTCGACCGTGCTCGTTCCGGGCATCTTCAGGGCTGAATGCTTTCGGCATATAGGGCGTGAGGGGGGATGGATTTGTATTATACCCGGAACGAACAGTCCGATAATGCTCACGGATGTCTGAGATATCGAAAAAGAAGCCTTCTCGGGAAGACTGGAAACGTTTTAGAACATGCCAAAAGTTCTTTTCGAACTTCTGGCGCAGGTCGTTATTTGAATACAGTCGTGCGACCAGGTCGGAAAGGTGTATTAGGACCATAGCGCTTGTTCGATCGTTCTGGTCTTTGGGCTTTTCTTCTCCTATAAGTTCTTCAATCAAAAAAGATTGCAATGCTTCAAGAGGATTTTTGGTGTTTCCTTGATCCTGATCAAGGCGGACGGAGGTTGAGACCAGATGGTCTCCTCTGTTGTAAGCAATGAAATTCCGCATGGCGTTCAGGGCGTAATCTCTTCCCCTGGGGTCTTGGGAACTCAGAAGCGTACGAATTGTACTTGAAAAATCGTCAGGCTGATCTAATAGCAGATTTGATATTTTACGAAATGTTGTCGCGTTTGTCATCAGATCGGGGGCGCCGATCAATTGGATAAGGTGGTGTGTAGGTAGATTTGTGATGGGCGAAAAGCGCGCGGAAGGGGCATCATGTTGTATGTCGTCCATGTGTTTAAACATGCCGGCGATTTCTTCCGGCGGCAGCCAGTCATATGTTGCTTTGGGGATAGAGTTGTTTTCGGGGAACCGTCTTTTGAGTAAGCCTGGGCTGAAGTCTTTGATGTTTGAGATTGCTGTTACTACTCCTGCTCCTATTCCCGCGAAGACAAAAGCTCTTCTCGTTATTCCATAGCTGTTTTTAGACATAACACCATTCCTGTTTTATGGAGATTTTTCGTTTTTTCTACCCTATACAATTTGAAGGAGAAGTGTCAATATTTATGACAAATTTTTACGGAAAAACTTTTGTGCCGCGCAGAATGCCGTTTTCCGGCACGGGGTTTCGCGGGGTTTCCGGATAGCCGCGGCCGTCATATTTCAGGACGGCGCTACCGGATAAATCCCAGCGGCCGTCCATCCGGACGACGAAATTCCGCCATCCGTGCGTGGTTTGATCGGCAACGATGAAGGGCGTCTGAACGGGTGTCGTCGTCGAGATCCATGTGAATCCGTGCGGTGGATCGGCCCGGAAGACAAGCAGGGCGCATCCGTAAGAGCCGCACCAATGCCCGAACGGGGTGCGCATATGAACGAGCGCGTCCCGCATTCCGTCTCCGTTCAGGTCTATTCGCGTGAACTGATATCCTGAATGCCCCGGTCCCCTCGTTTTCCGGACATGATGGCGCAGCGCCTGTTCGAGATCGGCATCGCCTGGCTCTTGCGGGGCGAGGGCGGGCATCGGCATCAGGCCGTGCGCTCTGCGGGGGAGCGTGTCCGGATCGCGCGTTCCGCATCCTCCCGGAAAAAACAGGGACAGAAGAACAAACAGTGTAAAGAAACCGTATTGAAAATGTGCATACATACGTAAAAACTCTGAATTTTTTGGATATACCCCTATGGTTGAGGTAATCTGTGCATTCCTGAACACGTCTTAAGTCTAGAGCTTGTCAAAGATGAACACAAACCCTGAAAACGCAGCCCAGAATATTCATTCCATGTCCGGTTTTTCCAACAAGTCCTCTTCCCGGCCGTTACGTGTTGCCGTTGTTGGCGCCGGTGTTTCAGGATGTGCGGCGGCATGGCTTTTGCACAGGGCCGGAATTGATGTGCATCTGTATGACAAGGAAAAGGAGCTGGGCGGTCATGCCCATACGCTTCAGGGAGAAGATTGGGGGCCTGTCGATTCGGGGTTTCTGGTCTATAATGAAAACGGATATCCGAATCTGGCATCGCTTTTTCGTTTTCTGGAAATAGAAACGGACACCACACAGCCGTCTTTTTCCGTTTCGATCGATTCCGGTCGGCTCGAATATGCCAGCGACAAGCTGTTTGCCCAGAAATCAAATCTGTTTTCTCCTCGATTTTATCTTATGCTCCTTGAAATTCTGCGTTTTTACAATTCCGTTCCGGATCTTTTGAAAAATGTAGACCTGAGTGAAACCCTGTCTTTAGGAGATTTTCTTGAACGGGAAAAATTCAGCCGCGCGTTCCGGGAACGTCATCTCTATCCCGTGGCCTCGGCGATCTGGTCGATGGGGGCCGGAGACGCCGCACATTTTCCCTTGCGCCATTTTCTGAATTTTTTTGCGACGCACGGGTTTCTGGATGGGGCGGGCCTTCCGGCCTGGAGAACGGTCAGGGGAGGAAGCCGGAATTATCTCCGGAAAATGATGGCGCCTCTGATTGAGGCCGGGCGGTTTTACGGAGCGTCTCCCGTACGTGCGGTCGATCGGCGGGAAGACGGGGTAGAGTTGCAGATCGCAGACGGTCAGGTTGTTCCGTTCGATCATGTCGTGATGGCAACGCATGCCGATATCACGCTTGCGCTCCTGAATGCGCCGGACTCTGACGAACGGACGGCCTTAAGTGCTTTCCCGTATACATGGAACGTCGCATATCTTCACAAGGATCCGGCATTGATGCCCCGCCGGAAAGCGGCGTGGGCGGGATGGAACTATATGGCGGAGCGCGAAGGGGGACATTCGTGTATTACTTACTGGCTCAGCAAAATGCAGTCTTCGCCGGAAGGGGGGGCGGCGAACTTGTTTGAAACGTTAAACCCGCCCGTCCCGCCGGATCCGTCCCTGACTCTGAAAAAACTGGTTTTTCACCATCCGAGATTCGGTCTGCAGGCTTATCAGGGATGGTCGCATATCTCGAGAATCCAGGGACGGCGGCGGACATGGTATTGCGGGGCATGGTGCGGGCGTGGGTTTCATGAAGACGGCCTGACCTCAGGATTGACCGTCGCCGAAACTCTGGGATCAACCAGACGGCCGTGGAATGTAACGGAAACGTCTCCGGCCGCCAGGCGGTGTTCTCCGGAATCGGGATAAACGGGGCCTCAGGCAATTTTCTGTGTGTTACGGCGTTTGAGGATCGGGGCGAGATACTGGCCCGTATAGCTGCTCTTGCAGGCGGCGATGTCCTCCGGCGTGCCGCTTGCGACGATCTGCCCGCCCTTGTGCCCGCCCTCGGGGCCGATATCGATGATCCAGTCCGCCGTCTTGATGACGTCGAGGTTATGCTCGATGACGACGACGGTGTTCCCTTGCTCAACCAGACGGTGCAAAACCTCCAGAAGACGGCGGACGTCTTCGAAATGCAGGCCGGTTGTCGGTTCGTCGAGGATGTACAGGGTCCGGCCGGTCGCCCGTTTGGAGAGCTCTTTGGAGAGCTTGACCCGCTGCGCCTCGCCGCCCGAAAGGGTTGTCGCGGGCTGTCCGACATGAATGTAACCGAGTCCGACGCTTTTCAGGGTTTCCAGCTTGTCGCGGATACTTGGTACGGCCTTGAAAAATTCGGCGGCGTCGTCCACCGTCATATCCAGAACGTCGGCGATGGATTTTCCCTTGTAGAGGATGTCCAGCGTCTCCCGGTTGTACCGCTTCCCGTGGCAGGCCTCGCATGTGACGTAGACATCGGGCAGGAAGTGCATCTCGATTTTCAAAACGCCGTCGCCCTGACAGGTCTCGCAGCGTCCGCCCTTGACGTTAAAGGAAAAGCGGCCAGGGCCGTAGCCGCGGGCTTTTGACTCGGGCAGGCCCGCATACCATTCCCGGATCGGCGTGAACGCCCCGGTATATGTGGCGGGGTTCGAGCGCGGTGTGCGGCCGATCGGCGATTGGTCGATGTCGATTACCTTGTCGAGATGCTGGAGCCCGTCGATCCTGTCGTGCGGGAGAGGGGGCTCCCGGCTGCCCATCAGGGCCTGCGCCGCGCCGCGATAGAGCGTATCCAGCGTGAAGGTCGATTTGCCGGAGCCGGAAACGCCGGTCACACAGGTGAAGGTGCCGAGAGGGATTGTGCCGGTGACGCCGCGCAGATTGTTTCCGATCGCGCCGTGAACCGTGAGTGCCTTGTTCTTCCCGGCTCCTTTTCTGCGTTTTTCGGGGACGGGAATTTCCCGCGCGCCGGTCAGGTATTGGGCCGTCAGGCTGTCCGGGCAGGCCATGACCTCGTCCGGGGCGCCCGAGGCCACGACGTTGCCGCCGCGCGTTCCGGCCCCCGGTCCCATATCGACGAGGTAGTCTGCGGCGCGGATCGCGTCTTCGTCATGTTCGACGACCAGAACGGTGTTTCCGAGATCCCGCAGGCGGACGAGTGTTTCCAAAAGCCGGTTGTTGTCCCGTTGATGCAGGCCGATCGAGGGTTCGTCCAGCACGTACAGGACGCCGGTCAGGCCGGAGCCGATCTGCGAGGCAAGGCGAATGCGTTGACTTTCCCCGCCGGAAAGCGTTCCGGAGGCCCGGGACAGGTGGAGGTAATCCAGTCCGACATTGACCAGAAAGCGCAGACGCTCGTTGATCTCTTTCAGGATCCGTGCGCCGATTTCCTGTTTCTGCGGGTCGAGCCGTTCGCCGTCCTGAAGGGCTGTGAACCATTTGGCCGCCGTGCGAATATCCATTGACGCGGCTTCCGAGATGTTCAGGCCGTCGACGCGCACGGCGAGGGCTTCGGGTTTCAGGCGCGCGCCTTCGCAATCGGGGCAGGGGACGCTCGCCTGATAGCGTGAAAGCTCATCCCGGACGCTTTGGCTGTCGGTCTCGAGCATCCGGCGTTCCAGATTGGGGATGACGCCTTCGAAAGGTTTGTTTGTTCTGTAGGAGCTGCTTTCGCCGTCTCCATACTGGACGGCGATCTTCTCGCGGCCGGAGCCGTACAGGATCGCGTTACGGACGGTTTCGGGGAGATCCTGAAACGGTGTGTCGATACCGCTGCCGTAATGTGCGGCAACCGACTCGAGCATTCGCCGGTAAAAACTCGCGAAGCTCTTCGACCATGGAATGATCGCGCCGTTGCGCAGGGTTGCTGATCCTTTGATGATTTTGGCTTCGTCAAAGCGCAGATGAACGCCAAGCCCGTCACAGGTCGGGCAGGCCCCGTGCGGATTGTTAAAGGAGAACAGGCGCGGCTCGATCTCCGGGATCGTAAATCCGGAAACCGGGCAGGCGAATTTTTCTGAAAAGAGTTGCCGCCCGCCGGTTCGTGCGTTTTCGACCATCATCAGGCCGTCCGCGAGGCCGAGCGCCGTTTCGACGGAATCGGCGAGCCGGACGCCGAGATCCTCCCGAATGATCAGGCGGTCCACAACGATGTCGATGTCGTGCTTGTATTTTTTATCAAGCTCCGGAGCGTCTTCAATGTCGTACATCTCCCCGTCGATCTTGACCCGCTGAAAGCCCTTGGCGCGGAGCTCGGTCAGTTCTTTGCGGTACTCTCCCTTGCGGCCCCGGACGATGGGGGCGAGAAGATAGATGCGTGCGCCCTCTTCCATCGCAAGGATCTGGTCGACGATCTGTGTGACGCTCTGGCTTTCGATCGGCAGGCCCGTTACCGGGGAATAGGGCGTTCCGACCCGCGCCCAGAGAAGCCGCATGTAGTCGTATATTTCCGTGACGGTTCCGACGGTCGAGCGCGGATTTTTGGACGTCGTTTTTTGCTCGATCGAGATGGCGGGCGACAATCCCTCAATCGAGTCGACGTCAGGCTTTTGCATCAATTCCAGAAACTGGCGCGCGTAGGCCGAGAGGCTTTCGACATAGCGGCGTTGTCCTTCGGCATAGATCGTGTCGAATGCGAGGGAGGATTTGCCGGAGCCGGACAGACCCGTCATCACGACAAGCGAGTCCCGCGGCATGTCGATGTTGACGTTTTTCAGATTGTGCTCGCGCGCGCCGCGCACGGAGAGTGTTTTGAGCATATGTATGACTATCCTGACGCAGACAAAAACTTTTGTTCTTTATATGTTCTTGTTCTGCAAAAGGCAAGATGAAATTTTCAGGACTTACACAGATGAGGAAAAAAGGGCGATTCGAGGAGATTGCTTGTGGGGATGGACGAGTTTGTATCCCGGAAATGCGATTTGCCCGAGAATGAACAGGGTCAAAAGGAATTTAATTTGGGCCATGGCATATCATTCTGTCATGACAGATGGATTTCGAGCCTGTTTATCCTAACCCGAAATCATGAATTTTGGCTTAACGCTTGATTATGCGTTTGATCCGTTGTTACCTGTAGCGAGGACTCGAAACAAACCGGAAGCATAACAGGAGCGCAGACAGTGGCAGGTAGTGTAAACAAAGTAATTTTGGTTGGGAATCTGGGGCGGGATCCGGAAGTTCGGAACATGCAGTCGGGCGACCGTGTTTGCAATCTGTCAATTGCAACGTCCGAATCATGGAAGGACAAAGGGACCGGCGAACGCAAGGACCGCACGGAATGGCACCGCGTTGTGATCTTTAATCAGCCGCTTGTTAATGTGGCCGAGCAATATTTGCGCAAGGGGGCAAAAATTTATATCGAAGGGCAACTGGAAACCCGAAAATGGACGGATCAAAGCGGCATAGAAAAATATTCGACGGAGGTTGTCCTCCGCCCGTTCCGCGGGGAATTGACGATGCTCGATTCGAAAAGTGATTCGGCGGGGGGCGCGCGGAGCTACGGTGCTTCATATGGCGGAGGAGAGCAGGGATACGCCGCGCCGCAGAGCAGCGGAGGCGGATTCTCGCAGCAGGGAACAGCGCCCTCGGCTCCGCCCGTTGATGAAATGGAAGATGATATTCCGTTTTAGGAGCACAAAAATGAAAGCGTTTAATACGTGGGCGTCCCTGTTTCTGGCCGTCCTCCTGATATTTTTTTCTCCGCTTTTGTCTGCTTATGCTGAGGGAAACAATCCGGCGTCGTCCCCGGTTTCTTCCGCCTCTTCGGGGCGGATAACGCGGGAAATTTTTCAGGAACGACTGGTTCTGGCCGGAAAATTTCATGACGTCCGCCCGGTCAGACCGATGATCGAAAACGCGATTGAGCGGACAGTGTCCCGTCTGCCGTTAAAAGATCAGATCCCGTTCCGGAAAGCGGTTGATTCTGCTCTGGATTATGACGCGTTTGTCGAGGAATCCGTTCGTGCCATGGCGTCTGTGTTCACCGTTGCCGAACTGGAAGCCATGATCGCATATTACGGATCGGAAGCAGGGCGTTCTTCAATGCAGAAAATGTCGGCTTATGGGGATCTCATGGCACCGAAAATAACAGGCCTTCTCGATGAGGCCCTGATGGTCGTCCGGACAGGACCGCTTCCGGACAAGGCCGGTTCCCGGTAACGTTTCTGTCTCTCGCAAGCTTGTCACTATCTGGAAATCCTGCTAGAAAACAGGGTCGTACAGCGCGTAACCGAAAGAAAAAACTGAAATGTCAGACGTGAGCACATCCGAACCGGTCCTGCCGAATATTTCCCTCGAAGAGGAAATGAAGAAGTCCTATCTCGATTATGCGATGAGCGTGATCGTGAGCCGGGCCCTTCCGGATGCGCGTGACGGGTTGAAGCCTGTGCATCGCCGCATTTTCTATGCCATGCGCGAGGGCGGGTATACGTCCGACAAGCCGTTTCGGAAATCAGCGCGGATCGTCGGGGATGTCATGGGGAAATACCACCCCCACGGCGATCAGGCGATTTATGACGCCCTTGTGCGGATGGCGCAGGATTTTTCGATGAGGTTGCCGCTTGTCGACGGGCAGGGGAACTTTGGCTCGATGGACGGCGACCCGCCGGCGGCCATGCGTTATACCGAGGCGCGTCTCCAGAAATCGGCCGAGACGATGCTGGAGGATATCGACAAGGATACGGTCGATTTTCATCCGAACTATGATGAAAGCACGCTGGAGCCCGAGGTTCTGCCGTCCCGCATTCCGAACCTGCTCGTGAACGGGGCGGGAGGGATCGCTGTCGGGATGGCGACGAATATTCCGCCGCATAATCTTGGCGAGGTCATTGACGGGTGTCTGGCCTATGTCGATAACCCGGAGATTACGACCGAGGAATTGATAGAGATTATTCCCGGCCCGGATTTTCCGACCGGCGGCCAGATTCTGGGGCGGATGGGGATATACTCGGCGTATACGACGGGGAACGGCTCGGTTATTTTGCGCGCGCGGGCGGAGATTGAAGAAATCCGTGAAAAGCGTGAGGCGATTATCGTGAGCGAGATTCCCTATCAGGTCAACAAATCGCGCCTGCTGGAGCGGATCGCCGAGGTTGCGCGTGAGGGAATCGTTGAGGATATTTCGGATATCCGTGACGAATCCGACCGGGAAGGCGTCCGGATCGTCGTCGAGCTCAAGCGCGGTGCGGTCGGGGATGTCGTCCTGAACCAGCTTTTCAAGCATACGCCGCTGCAAACGTCGTTCGGCTGTAACATGGTGGCTTTGAATTACGGGCGTCCGCAGACGATGCTCCTGCGTGAGATGATCGCCGCTTTCGTGAAATTCCGCGAAGAAGTCATTACCCGCCGGACGGTTTATGAACTGAACAAGGCGCGTGAGCGCGGTCATATTTTGGTCGGTCTGGCTGTGGCTGTTGCGAATATTGATGAGATGATCCGGATCATCCGGAATGCGCCCGATCCGCAGACGGCGCGGGAGCAATTGCTCGAACGCGACTGGCCCGCGAAGGATATCGCGCCGTTGATCGATCTGATCGACGATCCGGATTATCCGCTATCCAAAGAGAATACCTACCGGATGAGCGAGGCGCAGGCCAGAGCGATTCTCGATTTGCGCTTGCACCGCCTGACCGGGCTGGAGCGCGACAAGATCAGCGACGAGCTTAAGGCCATTACGGATAAAATCGCCGAATATCTGGCTATTCTGGCCAGCCGCGAAAAGCTGCTTGAGGTGTTGTGCGGAGAGCTTTCGGAGATCAGGGACAGGTTCTCGACGCCGCGCCGGACGGAGCTTGTCGAGGCGGAATTCGAGCAGGATATCGAGGCTCTGATCCAGCGTGAGGACATGGTCGTTATGATCACGCATACGGGGTATGTGAAGCGTGTGCCGCTTGCCACATACCGCGCGCAGCGGCGCGGCGGCAAGGGCCGCTCGGGGATGAGCATGAAGGACGAGGATTTTATCTCGGATCTGTTCGTCGCGTCGACCCATACGCCGCTTCTGTTCTTTACGTCACGCGGGATCGTTCACAAAATGAAAGTGTATCAGCTCCCGCTTGGTACGCCGCAATCCCGCGGGAAGGCCCTTGTGAATATGCTTCCGCTTGAGCAGGGAGAGAATATTTCGGTCATTCTGCGCATGCCTGAAAGCGAAGACCTCTGGAACGAGTTGGATCTTATGTTTGCGACGTCCGGCGGATCGGTCCGGCGGAACAAACTTTCGGATTTCTGCAATATTCGCTCGAACGGTCTTATCGCGATGAAGCTCGAGGGGGATGAAAGCCTTGTTTCCGTCCGGATTGCCCGGGATGACGAGGATGTCTTGTTGGCGACGGCTCTTGGCAAGGCCATCCGTTTCCCTGTTTCGGACATTCGGGTCTTTTCGGGGCGGACCTCGACCGGTGTGCGCGGGATCAGACTCGGGAAGGGGGACAAAGTCATCTCGATGTCGATCCTCAAACACATTGAGGCCACGCCGGAAGAGCGGACCGCATATCTTAAGCTCGCGGCCCGGATGCGCGGGGCGGATGAGGACGGTATGGAAGTTGAAGGCGATGCGGTTGAGCTTTCGGAGGACCGTTTCAAGGAGCTTCAGGACAAGGAACAGTTCCTGCTTGGCGTCACGGTAAAAGGCTTTGGAAAACGAACCTCCGCATACGAATACCGGATCTCCGGCCGGGGCGGGCAGGGGGTCGCGAATATGGCCCTGACCTCGAAGAACGGCGGCGAAGTCGTTGCGACGTTCCCGGTCACGGATTTCCATCAGGTCATGCTGGTCACGGATGCGGGACAGCTCATCCGCATGCCGATCCACGACGTCCGGTTTACCGGACGCGCGGCGCAGGGTGTCACGCTCTTCCGCGTTGCGGGCGACGAAAAAGTCGTTTCTGTCGCCTGGCTGGTTGAGGATGATGAGGAAGAGGTTGAGGTTGATTCTGATTTGGCCGATGGTGCTGATTCCTGACAGGGGTAAGATTCGATATGGCAAAAGCAAATCTACTCAAAACAACGACAAATAATTATCTGGAGTTGGTTGGGAACGGTCGTATATACCGTGTTCCCCCTTTTCAGAGGGACTATTCGTGGAAGGAAGAACATTGGGAAGATTTGTGGAATGATATTGTCGAAGTATACGATAAAAATGACGAAGGTCATTATATGGGTGCAATCGTCATTCAGGGAATAAGCGATCGTGAATATATGATTATTGACGGCCAGCAGCGTTTGGCAACGTTGAGCTTGCTGGCTCTTGCCATTATTAAAAGGATTCAATATCTCTCCGAGGGAGGGATTGAGGTTGAAGAGAATCAGGAGCGTATTGAGCTTTTACGTGCCCGTTTTCTTGGTGACAAAGATCCAACGTCATTAACGTATTCGAGTAAACTTTTTTTGAATCAGAATGATAATGATTTTTATCAAGATTATTTGCTCCAGCTCAGGACGCCGCCAGCTCCTAAAAGACTTCCCTCTTCAAACAAAGCCTTGTGGGATGCGTTTTCATATTTTCTTCGGAAGGTAGAGGGAAAAGAGGGGTTAAGAGATTCCGGTCAGGAACTTGCTAAAATCTTGAATGAGTCCGTTGCGCGGCAGCTTTTGTTTATATCTATCGCCGTAGAAGACGAAGTGAGTGCATACACTGTCTTTGAAACATTGAACGCACGGGGGTTGGAGCTTTCGTCAACGGATTTACTTAAGAACTACCTTTTTTCTCGTGTGAAGGGTGCGCAAGATCTTAAGCATCTTCAGGCGCGCTGGAAATGTATTATTGATACGGTAGGGCAGACCAAGTTTCCTGATTTTTTGAGGTATTACTTGAGTTGTTCTCATCGGCAGATCAGAAAACAAAGACTTTTCAAAGTTGTTCGTGCAAAGGTAAGGTCTCCGGAAGACGTCTTCGAATTACTTACAGCACTTGAGGAGTGTGCCGAACTCTTTAGGGCTTTGGGAGATTATACGCACGAATTTTGGCTGAGCGATAAAGATAGAAGAGAATATATAAGAATTCTGAATCTTTTTGGGGTTCGGCAAATGACGCCGGTTCTCTTTTCCGCCTATAGCAGATTTACCCCTTCTGATTTTACACGGTTGCTTAAGCTGTTTGTTGTTATTACGTTTCGATACACTATCGTTTGTAATAGAAACACAAATCCCTTGGAACCGGTTTACAATAATACTGCAGCGAAAATCATCAGTGGAGAGATTTCTTCAGTGGCACAAGCCTTTATAAATATGAAATCGATTTATGTCGGTGACGAAAATTTTAGAAGCGATTTTTTATCTATGTCAATTGAGACGGCAAAAAAGAAGAAACTCACACGATATATTCTTTCCGCACTTGAAACTGATTTGAGCGGGAAAAGAATGGATTTTGAGAGTGATCCTGCAAGCATTGAGCATATTCTGCCCGAAAATCCCGGCTCGGAATGGGATGAGGCATTTCCTGATACGCAGCATCTATATTACGTATACAGACTGGGAAACCTGACTTTACTGGAAGAGGGTTTGAATAGAGAGGCGGGTATATCCTGTTATGATGATAAAAAAGATATTTATCGACGTAGTGCCTACGCCTTGTGTCAGTCCGTAAATGCTCCCGAATGGAGCCCGGCGGCTATTGAAGATCGCCAAAGGAAAATGGCTGAAAGGGCGGCGCATATCTGGAAGTCTGATTTTTAATTGCCAGAAGAATGTTGAAGAAATGGACGCAAATTCCGGAAAATATCTGACGGGGGTGTATCCCGGGACTTTTGATCCGGTGACGAAGGGGCATTTGCACCTGATCCACCGGGCCAGCAAGCTCGTGGATTCCTTGATTATCGGCGTCGCGGCCAACAAGCGTAAGGCTCCGCTTTTTACGCTGGAAGAGCGCGTGGCGATGGTCCAGAAAGATATTGAAAACATGCACAATCTCGATTGTCCGGTGACGGTCATGGGGTTTGGCAATCTTCTGGTCGAATTTGCGGAGGAGGTCGGGGCAAGCTGTATTTTCCGGGGGTTGCGCGCGGTCTCGGATTTCGAGTTCGAGTTTCAGCTCACCGGCATGAATGCGCGTTTGAAGCCGGATATTGAAACATTATTCCTGATGGCCTCTGACCGGTGGCAATTTGTCTCCTCCGCCTTTGTGCGGGAGATCGCGTCCATGGGTGGGAATGTCGAGGATTTTGTCACGCCGCAGGTCGCGCAGGCCCTTGTGCGTAAAATGTAGTGCGGGCCTATTCCTGGGGCACGTTAAACCGTCCGAGATTCCCGAAAAATTGCTGGAAAACGGTCGTTTCGTTTCCATAGGTTGGTGTTTCTTCGCCGGTAGGTTCAATATTTCCCCGTGCGGGATCAATATTGCGAATTTCCTCCACCGTATGCCCGTCCTTTGCAAATCTGACCATGACGATTTTTTCGTCGACGATCTCGGGAGAGAAGACGCCGCGCCGGGCAGTGTTCTGACCGAGGTAATACCATGTCCGGTCGTCAAACGGAGCTATGGTCGTTGGGGATCCAAGAATATGCAGAACATCGTCTTTTGTGTTTTTTCCGGGGGCGATCTCTTCAATCTGCCATAATTCAATGTAATTCCCGCGAGTCGCGGTGACGGGGGCGCAGGAGGAAAGCAGAAATCCCGGGGCAACCGTCAATGCCAGAATCAGGGTGGGGAGAATTTTTCTATTCTGCATATATAATCACCGTTTTAAATTGGAAACCAGGGCAAAACTCTGTGTATTCTGCTCTCAACATATGTGATATATCGGGAGCAGGCAAGAAGGGGGGAAAAAGAATGACGCATCATCAAAATTCGTCAGGCACAAAAACCTGTGAACCGGAATGGTCAAGTCCTTTGGATATTTCTTCTTTGGAAAACGGCCCTGTGACTCTATCCATTGAGGCTGATGAGGAAACGCGGAAAAAAATTGCCCGGCGGACGGGCGTTCGCGCCATTGGTTCGTTATGTGTTAAATACACATTGAATGAAGAGAAGGGGCGGGCTCTTATCCATGTCGGCGGGGACCTGGAGGCTCATGTCGTTCAGGACTGCGTTGTTACGCTGGATCCGGTCGAGAGTGATGTGACGGATCATTTTGATGCCTGGTTCGGGGCGGATCCACAGGTCATTCCGATGGCGCGCGCGCGCCGAGACAGAGACTCTGCTCTTTCACACGAAAAAGAGGCGCCGATGCTTGAGGAATACGAGGACCCGGAGTTTGTTGCGGATGGCCGGATAGATCTTGGAGAACTCGCCGTTCAATATTTTTCGCTTGCGCTTGATCCGTTTCCCAGGCGTTCGGATTTACCGCCTACGCCTGATGATGAAAACCGAAGAGAGGAAACGGGAAGCAGAGCAGGGACCTCTTCCGTCAAAAACCCGTTCGCGGCTCTTAAGGACTGGAAAGAGCAGGAGAAATTGTAAATCAAATGCGTATAAAAATTCTGGTTCCCGTTACTTTTTCTTGCGGTCTTCATCCAGCATAACGCGTAAATTATCGGCGACATGATCTTTGTCCATCGCCTGGATACGGTTTTTGGCTTGAGAGAACGGAGAATTTTCTTTGCGGGAAAGATGTTCGGCGATTTTCTGGAGGGTGTCTTCTCCAATATTCTCACGGGCAGCCCGCGCGTTCGCCAGAGCTTCCTCCCGGATGGCTTTTGAGCGTGCCGCCGCTTTGGCTTTTTCTTTTTTTTCTTTCGCATCTTTTCCGAATAAGCCGAACATGGCATGTCCCTTTCTTGTCAGAGCCCCATCAAAACCCTCAAAATTCTAACATTTTAAAGATATTGGGAAAAGGGGGATCAAAAAACACATATATAAGTATAAGCGCGCGTATTAAGGCGGACACGCAGCGTAAGGAAATACGCTTGCTTGTGTCGGCGTTGCGCCTGCCAATTTGTGGAATTGAAAAATGTACACTCTGTTGGGCAAGTTTGTTTGGTTATTCCCTTGACCGCAGGATTCCGAAAGCTTATAACGTGCATCTGTTTCTTAACGCGGGGTGGAGCAGTCTGGTAGCTCGTTAGGCTCATAACCTAAAGGTCACAGGTTCAAATCCTGTCCCCGCAACCAAGAAAAATCAATAAGTTAGCCGCCGCATGGCGGCTTTTTTGGTTATCTGGAATCTCCTGATCTGAAAATTTCTTTGTCTTCGTGTTTGATGATATCCTCGCACACCTTTTAAAAAGAGGCTAAAAAAACAGGTATATGTAGAAGTTAGTTTGCGCTAAGAATCTAATACTTTTAATTTTCAATGTGTTGTGCCAAGTTTACCCAATAACATCAAGGGTTGATAGGCATGGCAGAAACATTTTACGAAAAGCCAATATTAAATTCACCGTATGAAGAGCCTTCGCGCCACCATGCGCTGGATGAAGACGGCCAGCCCACGGACCAACAGCCCATAACCGGACGGCGGCGCTCTGAACTGATTACTCCTGTACCAAAGCCTCGCAAACGCAAGGGAAAAAGTAGCGACGCAAAGCAAACGAATCTCGATTTAACCGCCGCCGAAGGATTTTCGGACGATGAGCAAGAATATAACCCGACCCCTATCATCAACGAAATCCGCTCCCATGTTGGCTCATGGCGCAAAATTCCCAGCCCGAATGACTGGGGGGTGACGCCTGCTACAGCCCGTCTGCTCCAGCACTGGCGCAATTATGACTTTCAAGGCATACGACCCTTTTTCTGTCAGGTCGAAGCAGTAGAAACCGTTATCTGGCTTACGGAAGTGGCCCGGAAGCAGAAAACTTACAAGAAATTCTGGGATCATGTTCAGGGCGCAAACGAACAGGCGAACCCGAACCTTCTCCGCCTGGCCATGAAAATGGCGACCGGCGCGGGCAAAACAACCGTCATGGCCATGCTTATGGCCTGGCAGACAGTCAACGCCGTCCGTTCCCCGACAAGCAACCTGTTCACCCGCGGCTTTCTGATCGTCGCGCCCGGCATTACAATCAAGGACCGCCTGCGCGTCCTCCTGCCCAGCGACCCGGACAGCTATTACAAATCCCGCGAATTGGTTCCGTCCGACATGCTGGAGGACATGAACAAAGCCAAAATTGTCATTACCAATTACCACGCATTCCAGCTCAAGGAACTGATCGACACGAACAAGGTCGGGCGTTGCCTGTTGCAGGGCCGCGGCGAACCGATCCAGACCAAGGAAACCGAGGGACAGATGGTGCGCCGGGTGGCCGAGGAACTGATGGGCCTGAAAAATATTGTCGTTATCAATGACGAGGCGCACCACTGTTACCGTGAAAAGCCGGACAATGAAGATATTGACGACCTGAAAGGCGACGAGAAGAAAGAAGCAGAAAGCCAGAACAAGGCCGCGCGCCTGTGGATCAACGGCCTTGAGGCTTTCAAACGCAAGCTTGGCGTCCGGGCCGTTTACGATCTTTCGGCAACACCGTTTTTCCTGCGCGGCTCCGGCTATGCGGAGGGAACCCTCTTTCCATGGACGGTCAGCGATTTTTCGCTCATGGACGCTATCGAATGCGGGATTGTGAAACTGCCGCGCGTCCCAGTTGCTGATAACTATATCTCGGAAACCGAAATGCCGGTTTACAGAGATTTGTGGGAACATATCGGCAAAGACATGCCGAAAAAAGGCCGCGCAAAAGGTGGTGCCGATGTCAGCCCGCTGGATTTGCCGTCAAAACTTCAGACAGCCTTGCACGCCCTTTACAACCACTATGACGAAACGCATCAAAAATGGCAGGACGCAGGCATCGAGACACCACCGGTTTTTATCGTTGTTTGCAACAATACCTCCACGTCAAAACTGGTCTATGAGTGGATTTCCGGCTGGCAGCGTCCGAATGAAGACGGCGAACTGACTTTCGAGCATAACGGCCACCTGCCTTTGTTCCGGAATTTTGATGAACACGGCAACCGGCTTTCAAGACCCCCTACGCTCCTGATCGACAGCGAACAGCTTGAATCCGGCGAGGCGCTGGACAAAGATTTCCGCGCCGCTGCCGAACTCGAAATAGAACAATTTAAACGGGAACTGAAACAGCGCACCGGCGCGGGCGACGTGGGCGAGATTTCCGATTCCGACCTGCTGCGGGAAGTCATGAACACCGTCGGCAAAAAGGGACGGCTGGGCGAACAAATCCGCTGTGTCGTATCCGTTTCCATGCTGACGGAAGGCTGGGACACCAATACCGTCACGCATATTCTCGGGGTTCGCGCCTTCGGCACACAGCTTTTGTGCGAACAGGTCGTCGGGCGCGGTCTGCGCCGTTATTCCTATGAACTGAATGAAGAGGGCCTGTTTAACGTCGAATATGCCGATATTATGGGGATACCCTTCGACTTCACGGCCAAGCCGCAGGTGGCAAAGCCGGTTCCGCCGCGTAAAACCGTGCGGGTTCAGGCGGTCAAGGAACGCGCAGCAAAGGAAATCGTTTTCCCGCGCGTGGTCGGTTACCGGATCGACCTGCCGGAAGAGCGTTTGCAGGCAGCATTTAACCCCGATTCCAAACTGGTTCTGACGCCGGAAATGGTCGGCCCCGGCCAGACGTTGCTGGAGGGGATCGTCGGCGAAGGCGTTACCTTGAGCGTCGCGGAAATGAAAGACAAGCGCCCCGGCACCATTTCGTATGAACTGGCAAAACATCTCCTGTATTCGTATTTCCGGGATGATGACGGCGAGCCGAAATTGCATCTGTTCGGCCAGCTTAAACGGATCGTCCGCCGGTGGATCGACGGCGGCTATCTGGAATGCAAGGGCGGCACCGGCACATGGATGCTGCAATATCTGGATATTGCCAACGAGGCAGCCGAGCGCATTTACCACGCCATTGCCGGAACCATCGGCGACGAGCAGCGGATCATGGCCGTTCTCGATCCCTACAATCCCAAAGGCTCCACCGCCCATGTCGGTTTTCAGACCAGCCGGGATTTATGGACGACAGCAAAGGACAAATCGCATATCAATTACGTCGTTTGCGACAGCGACTGGGAAGCCGAGTTTTCCCGTGTCGTGGAGCAGCATCCGCGCGTGATCTCCTATGTGAAAAATCAGGGGCTGGGGCTGGAGGTTCCTTATAAGGACGGCTCCACCGCCCGCCGTTACCTGCCGGACTTTATCGTCCGGATTGACGACGGGCGCGGTCCAGACAATCCGCTTAACCTGATTGTCGAGGTCAAAGGTTACCGCCGCGAAAACGTCAAGCTGAAATCGGAAACCATGCGGACAAAATGGGTGCCCGGCGTCAATAACCTTCAAAGGTGGGGCCGCTGGGACTTTGCCGAGTTTGGCGAGGTGTATGAAATGGACAAGGAATTTAACGCGCTTGTAGAGCGCGTGATCGGCTTGCAGGAGGCGGCATGAGCGAAGGCGAGCTGATCCTGTACCAAACCGAAGACGGGCTGGCGCGTATTCATCTCCGCACGGCAGACGGGACGGTGTGGCTTTCTCTCAATCAGATCGCCGAATTGTTTGAAAGAGATAAATCCGTTATCTCGCGCCATATCACGTCAATTTCCGAGGACGGAGAATTGACAGCAGACTCAGTTGTTGCAAATTATGCAACAACTGCCACAGACGGCAAGACCTATCAGGTTGACCATTATAGCCTCGATATGATCCTCGCCGTCGGTTACCGCGTTCGTTCCCCGCGCGGCACGCAGTTCCGGCGCTGGGCGACGACAACGCTGCGCGAATATCTGGTCAAGGGGTTCGTCATGAATGACGAGCGTCTCAAAAACCCGGATTCCGATGATTATTTCAGTGAATTAATAGAGCGCATCCGTGATATCCGGGCTTCGGAAAAACGCTTTTACCAAAGAGTCCGCGATCTGTTCGCGGCCACCAGCACGGATTATGACGGGACATCAGAGACAGCCAAAACATTCTTCGCCACGATCCAGAACAAGATGATTTTCGCAGTCACCGGCCACACAGCGGCGGAATTGATCGCAAAGCGCGCAGATCCGATTCTGCCCAATATGGGACTGACATCATGGAAAGGCGCACGCGTTCGGAAAACGGACGTGACGATCTCCAAAAACTATCTGAACGAAGACGAAATCCGCGAGCTTAATCGCCTTGTCACGATGTTTCTCGATTTTGCCGAAGACCGCGCAGAAAAACGCCGGACGATCACCATGCAGGACTGGATCGCGCAGACCGACCGCTTCCTCGATTTCAACGAGCGCGATGTGTTGCAAGGTCCGGGCAAACTCGCGCACGAAGACATGACCCGCCTCGTCCACGACCGCTACGCCGAGTTCGACACAAACCGCCGCGCGGAAGAAAAAGACCTCGCCCTCACCGAAGAAATCGCCGATTTAAAAAGAATAGAGGCGGACATCGTAAAAACGACAAAGGGGAGGACAAAAAATGGGTAAGGAATTTAACGCCCTGATCGAGCACGTGACCGGCTTGCAGGAGGCGGCATGACAAGAGAACAAGAAATTCGATTTGATCCCGTTCATATACGCTTCGATGGCATTGATGCGGAAAGCCACAAAATTGATCTTGCCCAATTTGGCAAAGCGGCGCTTGGCATATCAAAAATCATGGCATCTACGGCGCAGTTTGTTGCTACAGGAAATTATCGGCAAACGCAAAGAAAGCTGGACTTTAAGGTTCTTATAGGCCCAGCAGAAGATAACTGCATCACATTTGAAGCGGTTATAGAAGCCATAGAAAATAAAGATGTTGCTGTTGCATTTCTCGCGTGCGGAGGATTATTAGCAGCCAATATCATAACAGATGTATATCGGCTTGTATTCAAATTGCTGTGGAATTTATTTACATCCAGTAAAGATTCCGAGAAGACACAACAGGAGTTGGAACAAAAGCTGGATGGAGTCTACGACAAAGAAACCATATCCAAGCTGATTGATACCGTCCATAAAATGGCCGATGGGCTACTTCCCGCAGCAAAGAACGCGACGCAACCTATCAATATATCCTGTGAAACACTTCAATTCGGGGACACACATAAAAACTATTTTGTAAAACTGGATGTATCCGACAAGCAGGCAATTATAGATAGAGATTTTGAATTTACAGATTTGGAGCAGCATAGAGTTATCATCAGCGAAATTGATATGAAGAATGCCACATGCATGGTTTCGCTTCAGGATGACCTTAAAAGGCGATTTAAAGCACGGATTACCGATCCTCAAATTGAACAAGCGAACAACGATTATGGAACGGCTACAAATTCAAAAAGGTCTGTGACGATCACAGCAAAGAAAAAGCTGGATAAAGGCATTGTTAAGGAATTTATCATCAGCGACATCAATCTGGGTACAGAGATTTCATCGGAGTAAGGCATGGCAAAAACACCAAAAACAAAATCCCCGAAACAGGTTGAGGCGCTCAAGCACGAGGACGCGAAGCGGAAGAATATTCCCACAGCCGAATTGCAGTCGGCGGCGCAGCGGATGGAGGAAATGCAGCCCAGCCCGCCGGTGACATATGGTCGGCGCAGCCCGCTGGCGCGCGGCATAACCCGGCCCCGCGACCCGGACATTGATCCGCAGATGGTGTGGAAGGGAACGCGGGTGCGTCTGACCAAGGAGCAAATAAAAGAGGTCACGGAAAAAGGCTATGTCGATCTTGACGAGGCGCAGCTTGTCTGGCGCGGCAAGGACAGCCAAGACTGGTCCGACCTCGTGGTGCAGGCCCCGCCGCTCTATATTCAGGAAAAAATCCACCCCAAGGCCATTATCGACGACCTGATGCGCCAGACTTCAGTGCGCACAAAACAGGACGCCGATATGTTCGACCTGTTCCACGATTTCAACGGCATCGACCCGGAGGCCAAAACCGAGTTTTACGAGCATGACCAGAACTGGTCGAACCGGATGATCCTCGGCGACTCCCTGCAAGTCATGGCCAGCCTTGCCGAGCGGGAATCCCTGCGCGGGCAGGTACAGTGCATTTACTTCGACCCGCCCTACGGCATTAAATTCAATTCCAACTGGCAGGTGTCCACCCGCTCCCGCGACGTAAAGGACGGCAAGCTGGAGGAAATCACCCGCGAGCCGGAACAGGTCAAAGCCTTCCGCGATACGTGGAAAGACGGGATACATTCATACCTGACCTACCTGCGTGACCGCCTGACCGCCATGCGCGACCTGCTGACGGAAAGCGGTTCTATTTTTGTGCAGATCGGGGATGAAAACGTCCACCGCGTCCGGGCACTGATGGATGAGGTGTTTGGGGAAGAAAACTTTATTGGACAGATAACAGTTAGAAAGACCACAAGCGAAGGAAGTTCGTTTATTGGCTCAACGTGCGATTTTGTTCTATGGTTTGGTCGAGATACCACAAAAACAAAATTTAGAACCATCTACGTGAACCGTGGTGAAGATGCAGAAGGACGATATAGCTTAGATCATTCTGATGGCCGAAAATATAGAACCGACAATATTACCAGTTCTCGACCTGCAGGAGATGGCGATGTAACGCGTTTCAAGTGGTTTAACAAAGATTTTACCCCTGGAAATGGTACCTTTAAGACTACTGAAACAGGGCTTTTGAGATTAGGAAAGGCCGACAGGTTTCACGTCAGCTCACAAGGAAAATTAAATTATGTACGCTTTTCGGATGATTTTGGTCTTCATCCTATTGCCAACTTATGGTCGGATATAAGCGGTGCTGTCCAAAGCCGAAGTGACCCAAAGGTGTATGTCGTTCAAACGGGTACGCCACTGATCCAGCGTTGTTTGCTTTTAGCAACTGACCCCGGTGATCTGGTACTGGACCCGACCTGCGGTTCCGGCACTTCGGCGACGGTGGCAGAGCAATGGGGGCGCCGCTGGATTACGATTGATACCTCCCGCGTGGCACTGGCCTTGGCGCGGGCGCGGCTGATGGGGGGGCGCTATCCTTATTATTATCTGGTCGACAGCAGGGAAGGCCGGGAACAGGAACAGAAAATTTCCGGCAAAATCCAGCCCGATTCGCCTGTGCAGGGCGACATTCGGCAGGGGTTTGTCTATGAACGCGCGCCGCACATCATGCTCAAGACCATCGCCAACAATGCCGAGATCGACGTGATCTGGGACAATTATCAGGCAAAGCTGGAGCCGCTGCGTAAAAAGCTGAACAAGGCACTTGGCAAAAAATGGGAGGAATGGGACATCCCGCGCGAGGCGGACGGCAAGTGGCCGCGCGAGGCTGCCGTGGCCCATCTTGAATGGTGGGATTTGCGGATCAAGCGCCAGCAGGAAATCGACAAATCTATCGCGCAGAAGGCCGATGTGGAATTTCTCTATGACCGGCCCTATGAGGATAAAAACCGCGTTCGCGTCGCCGGGCCGTTTACGGTAGAAAGCCTGTCCCCGCACCGCGTTATTCCGGCGGACGAGGCCGAAATGATCGAAGAGTTAGAGGCCGCCGAGGGTAAGCGTAAACCTAAAAAGAAAAAAGACGTGGGCGCGCCGCTGGCCGACTTTACGCAGATGGTGCTGGAAAACCTGAAATCCGCCGGGGTGCAGCAGGCTGTGAAAGAGGACAAAATCACCTTTACCGCCATGGAAGGCTGGCCCGGCGATTATATCGCCGCCGAGGGGCATTTTCAGGAGGGCAACATATCGAAACGCGCTGCCATTTTCATAGGCCCGGAATTCGGCACCGTCAGCCGCGCCGACCTGACAGCCGCCGCGCGGGAGGCTCTGGACGCGCGGTTTGACGCGCTGATTGCCTGCGGCTTTAACTTTGAGGCGCATACGTCCGAACTGAACAAACTCGGCCCGCTGCCGATCCTCAAAGCCAAGATGAACCCCGACCTGCATATGGCAGGCGAACTGAAAAATACTGGCAAGGGGAACTCGTTCATCGTGTTCGGCGAGCCGGATATTGAGTGGGCGTTCGATGCGGACGGCAATATCACCGTCGAAGTTCTGGGCATCGACGTGTTCGACCCGAAAACCGGCGACGTGCGCGCCAGCGGCAAAAACGACATCGCCGCATGGTTCATCGACACGGATTACAACGAGGAAAGCTTCTTCGTCCGCCACGCCTATTTCCTCGGCGCGCAGGACCCGTATCAAGCCCTGAAAACCAGCTTGAAAGCGGAAATCGATCGTGAAGCATGGGAAACATTGTACCGTGATACCTCCCGCCCCTTCGCCCGGCCGGACAGCGGACGCTTCGCGGTCAAGGTCATCAACCATTTCGGCGACGAAGTGATGAAGGTTTTTGCGGTGTAGGAGAACGACATGAAATTCTGTATTGCCGATACCTTTCCCAAAGCCCTTGCAAAGCTTCCTGCACAAGAGCAAAAAATTGTCAAAACCACGGTGTTCGATCTCCAGATGGACCCGGCGCACCCCGACGCCGGTTCCCTATAACGTCACGCAGAAATATCTCGAAGCCTTTGACGATCATCTCCACGCCCATACGCGGCTGGCTTATATTCTGTGCGTCCAGACCGGCATGCGGGCGCGGGAATGCGCGCAGATCAGAGAGCGGCAATATTACGAAACGGAGCGCGTCATCGCTCTTTCGCCCGACCAGACCAAGACCAACACCGGGCGCTTCGTCCATGTCAACGACGTGGCGCACGAGGCTCTGGTCGAGTGCCGGAAGACCGGCGATTACCTTTGGGACGTCTTGCAGGAATACCCGCACCTTGCCGCGGAATACCGGAAGAAATACGGGATCGAGACGCGCGGCGACATAAATTTCATCCTCTTCCGCAGCAACGGAACCGGCGTGCCGCGCCCCGTCAAGCACGTTGCCACGACGGCGTGGAAAACGATTAAAAAGACGGTCGGCATAGATTACCGCTGGCACGATACCCGCGCCGCCTTCTGCTCCGATACGCTCGGCGGCGGCGGAGATATTAACACCGTGCGCCAGCTCGCAGGCCATCAGGACATCCACACCACCCAGCGATACCTCCACGCCGCCGCCCCACACCTGAAACAGGCCGTCAAAAACAAAAAAAGGTGGCGAGGGGCAACGTGTGGGGTCTTTGCCCCTCGCCTGCCGCGCGCTTTTTGTATTATGCGCCCCTGCTTACGCTGGTGTGGGGAGAACCCCCCCTCCTGCAGAGGCCTGTTTTCGCGCGGCAATTCGGGGGATTCTAAAACGTGTAATTCAGTCCGAGCGTATACGTCCACGCATTGTCGGCCACATTCTCGAAATCCGCGCTTTGATAGCGGGCGAGCCCGCGCACGTTAAAGTTTTCGTCGATGTTGAATTGCGCGCCGCCGCCCACACGAAAGCCAAACTCGCTCTCGTCAACATCGGAAGAACCGACTCCCGGAACCGTGGCTGTGATCTCCGCCTTGCTCCAGGAGACCCCGGCGGTACCGATCAACTCGAACCGCTCCTGTTCGCCCAGCGGCAAATAACCGAGGCCGTCGAGCGTCAGGCCCTGTACTTTCACGTCCGTGGAAAAGTCCGCCGGGGCGACCATGCCGGGGCCGACGAGCGAGCCGCCCGCGATGTTTTTGCCTTCTTCACGGGTACGGAAATAGCCAAGCTCCAGCCCGAAATTCCGGTGCGGCCTGATCCCGGCATGGATACTCAGCCCGTCCAGAGAATCGTCAAGGATCGCATCGCCGTCGAGCGCCAGCCCGCCACCAATGTCATAGTTTTTGTTATAGTCGTAAACGCTGCGCATCAGGTCGATGCCCACATAGGGTTTCAGGTTCGCAAGCTCTGCGGCCTCCACCTCGCTCACAAACGCCAGCGCGGCGAGCGCCGCCATAAACGCTTTCGAGTAGGGTCTTTTTGTCGTCATCGGTTCAACTCCTCATTTTCTCAAGGTCAAAGAAAAAGCCGCCAGAGAGATCTCTGGCGACCGGGATTTCAGAACCGCTTTCGTGTGAGAACGGCCAGCGGCTTTTAAGCCGAAGCCTTGGACATAACCGCTGATCCCGGCCAAAACAAAGACCGAGATACAGCACCTTTGGCGCGTCTATTTAAGGGAACGCACCAATAACGGTTGATGCCAACCGCACACGAAATAGGGGTTCTGAAGCCCCGGACCGCACGGACAAACCCGCACGGTTCCATTTGCGAATTTAAGGGAAGATGAAAGGGGGTGCAAGGGGAATGTTTTAACTTGTTAAAAAGGGCTGCTACAAAAAATCATCTTTGTCTAATCAATTGCCTGTTGGCGATTTCGTTATCGATTTTGACTTTAAACTGTCCTACATTCAACAGCTATACCGTGCAGTGATGGGATAATATGAAATGACCGAGCAAAAAACCGATACTTTGCAAAAGCCAGATATGAGGGCCGTTCTATCGAGAACACACCTGCCCCATGAATTGAACAGCCTTCTTATGCCTATAATGGAGGCCGTTTCGAATGCCATGTACGGAATTGAAGAAAAGTACGGGGATAAAGCCGCTTCAGAGGGTGAAATATCAATAGTTTTTAAAAACCCTAACGAACCTTCCAAAACCGAAATATCTATAACGGACAACGGTGTAGGTCTCACAGAAGAAAACTATAAGTCCTTTCAAACCCCTTTTTCAGGTTATAGACTTGATAAAAAAGGCCGGGGCTTTGGTCGATTTATTGCATTTAAAATCTTTTCAAGAATACTCTATTCTAGCCGTTACGAATTTATGTCTAGCAAGGATGTAAGGTGTTTCCGTTTTGATATAAACGGGGATGACGAATTTATATATTTTGATGGAGAGCCAGATTTTGAGCATACAGGCGTAAGAGTTGAGTATGATAGCCCTTTAAAACCATGGCATGAGTTCTTTAGAGAAATCAACATTGAGGGTGTCAGGGACAGTATTGCAAATAATTTCTTGCCCTATTTTTTGTATCAGTGGTTACCTAAAATCACTATTCAATTTGGTGATGGGAAACCTGAAGACATTAGGGAACATTTCCAAGGTATTTTTATTGAATTTGATAAGGGCACAATTGAAGTTTCAATAGATGGATTTAATGAAACCCTCAATTACTCCCTGACGAAAATCCCCAAGACTAAATCTTACAAGAACCACTGCCTTTTATTTTCTGCGGCAAACAGAATTGTAGGAAATCCAAGAGACCTTACAAACCTTCTTGGACAGCCGCACTTCACAGATGAAGAAAATAAAAAATACATAGTGCTTGCCGTTGTAAGCGGAGAAGCTTTTGATAGGCGCTTAGAGTCCGTCCGGAAACTTTATGAATGATTACAGAGTTTGCGTAACATGAGCCGGATGGAGGCGAGGCGCACGAAGGCAAGGGCGGAACGCGTCAG
>JANQFU010000021.1 GCA_028277665.1 Alphaproteobacteria bacterium
TTCTCGGCAGTCCACATCAGCAGCCCCTCCTTCATGGCTACCTACAAGTGAATCACAACCGATTCCTTTGAATCAACTTGTTTTCGGACGGACACTTAATAACTCACGATTAATAACAGCGGATTCTCCCTCCAAATAATATCTTACAAATGGTTCCATCAATCGTTCACCAGACAAATATATGTATTGGAATGGGTCTTCAGGATTATCAGGATTCATTTCAATATCGAGAGCCAGTTTCCTCATTTCTTCTGAAAAAACTTTTAAACCCGCTTGAAGCGGCTCTCCGGAAACTTTCATATCTATCAACAAATCTCCTTGCTCATTATGTCGCTCAGAAAATTCGATAGACTCGGGCCACTTATCCACTGACTCTCTAATATTTCGTCGCGTATCAAGACGAATATAGAAATCAAGAAAATTCCAATATTCCTGATCAAAGCCTGGATATATAAAGCTTTCTCCAGTCTTATTATCAGTTAATACAGTACCTTGTTCAGTAATTTCTCTTTCCCAAGACATACCTCATTATGAGATTTTAGCTTTAAAATTATGTTAAAATATGGAGCAGACAGCGCCGTTTTTCTTGATGTACATATGTGTGCATCCAGATCATCATAATCTTTTGGTAAGATAGTTGAACTTTCAAAACACCGACCAAGGGGTTCAGGTAACATTCAATCCATAATAAAAGGCCCATTTTTAAAATTATCATCAAGCATGGCACTCGCCCGAAAATGTGTTAGGTGTATGGGATAAGAAAAAGATATCCGATACCCGGAGGAACATGACATGCGCCGTACTGCTGCCCCGTTAATATTTGCGTTGACGCTCCTGATTTTTGCGCTGCTCCCCGCAGCGGCGAAGGCGGACGAGATCACCGCCACAAGCAAAGTCTCGGCCGTTACCGTCTTCCAGAACGGGGCCCGGGTGACCCGCACAGCCACAATCGACATCCCGGCGGGACAGCATACCGTCCTTCTCGAGGATATCCCGCCGAATGCGGACCCGTCCTTCATGACGGTAGCCGGCTCGGCCGGCGCAAAGGTCATCCTCGGCGCACTCACGCATAAATGGACGACGCGGCCGGAACTCACCGCCCCACGCGAGAAAGAGCTACAGGACGAAATCACGAAGCTCGAAGACCGAAAATCCGAAAAAGAGGTTGCGCTTTCAGCTTTCAACACAGAAAAAGCGTTCTACGAGAAACTCGCCGCTACCGCCGGAGAGCGAATTGATGACGACATCTCGACATTCAATCTCGATCCGGACACATGGACGCTGGCCGCAAAATCCGTCAGTGCAGGCGTCCTGAACGCAATGCAGAGCGCGCTGAAAATCAAACAGGAGATCCGCGTCCTCGACAAAGAGATCAAATCCTTGCGGGAAGAGCTTGCCCGCCTCGGCAATGGCAGCCGCCACATTCTCGAGGTCTGCCTGCCGATAGAATCCGCAGCCGCGACAACGCTCGCCCTGACCCTTGAATACACAAGCGGAAACGTGTCCTGGGGACCAGCCTACGAAGCGCGCCTGACAACGGATACGGCAACGCCGGCTCTGACGCTTGAACAATTCGGCCTTGTCTATCAGAAAACCGGCGAAGACTGGACGGATATCGACCTGACCCTCTCGACGGCGCAACCCGGCCGGGGAATCGCGCCGCCCAGACCGTCCCCGATGTGGGTCGATTTTATGCCGGAGATCCGGGCCAAAAGGCATTTTTCATCAAATTTTTCCGAATCGGCTATCCCTGAAATGGCCATGATGGACGCCGTCGAGGAGATGGAAGGGAGCGTCGAACAAGCCTATATGGCCGCACCCATGCCGGCGCAAATCGACACTGGAGAATTCTTAAGCACATACAAAATTCCGGGGCCGGTCACCATAACCGCAGACGGATCGGAAAGCCGGGTCCTGGTTGGATCGTATGACACAGAGACCCTACTCGCCCGCCATGCCTACCCGCAATGGCGTGAGGACGTGTTCCTGATCGCAAAAACAAAACTTGCCGGAAATGCGACGCTTCCCGCCGGGCAAGTGAGCCTCTTCCGCGACGGGATTTATCTCGGCAAAACGCATCTGTCGATGCTGCGCCCCGGCGAAGAGGTCGACCTCGCCTTCGGCACGGACGACTACATCGCGATTACACGGGAAACGCTCGAAAACGAGCACGGGGAAAAAGGCATGATCAACCGCGAACAGAGCCGGACCCACCGTCTCATCACAAAATTTGAGAGCCGCCGGAACAAACCGGTTGCCCTGCGTGTCTTCGAGACCGTCCCCGCGCCGCGGGACGAAGACATCAAGCTCTCGATCCTGAAGGACGCGACGACCCCCGGCTATGAACAAGACGCCGAAGACATCAAAAACCTGCTCGTCTGGGATCTTGACATCCCGGCAGGCGAGACGTCGGCACTCAATCTCGGCTGGACGCTCACCTGGCCTCAGGACAAAAACATAACCGGGATCCGGTAGGTTGTTCGTATAAATTACGGTTCTCGACAGGGCGGAAACGGGAACATTCTTAACACCCCTCAATTTTGTCATTGCGAGCCCGCGGAGCGGGCGCGGCAATCCAGAATCTCACAGATTTAAACGCTTTTTCTGGATTGCTTCGTCGTTTACAGCTCCTCGCAATGACGGAAAAGAAGACCTTTCACGAAATTGAGAGGTGGCAAGCGGGAACATTCTTGCAAATTTAGAAGGCGTTTTCATGCCGATTTGGTGCAAAATAGCCAGTTAGGAAAGAGGTCTATTGATTACATGCGCTCCGGAACATCCAGACCGCACAGACCGAGGATGCGTTCGAGCGTGCGCAGGGTCATCTCGCACAGCCGCAGGCGGGAGCCGCGCAGCGTAGCGTCTTTCTCCGAAAGGATGTGGCAGACGCCGTAGAACGAGCTGAATTCCTGTGCAAGTTTAAAGGCATATTCGCACAGATGGTGCGGTGCGTAATGTTTCAGGCTCGCGGCGAAATATGACGGATAATCCGCAAGAAGAAGCGCAAGGGAGCGGTCGACGTCCGTCAGGGCGTCAGGTGCAATATCCGATGAGACGAACTCTTCCCGCGCGGCTTTCCGGAGCAAGGACTTGATCCGGACGGCCTGATAGAGATGATACGGCCCGGTTTTGCCCTCGAACTGGGTTAAGCGGTCGAGATCGAAAATGTAATCGGATTGCCGCTGATTTTGGAGGTCGGCGAATTTGATTGCTGCGACGGCGATCATGTGTGCGATTTCTTCCCGCTCTTTTTCAAACAGGTCCCGGGCCAGATGCGCGTCTTCGAGACGCTGGCGGGCTTTGTCACGCGCCATCTCGATCAGGTCGCCAAGCCGCATGACGCCGCCTGCGCGGGTTTTGAACGGTTTGCCGTCCGGCCCGTTCATCGTGCCGAACCCGGCATGGATTAACTCCACATCATCCGGGACGATTCCGGCAAGCCGTGCCGCCCGAAAGACCTGCTCGAAATGGAGGTGTTGTCGTTGATCGACGACATAAATAATCCGGTCCGGCGCGTAGAGTGACATCCGCTCGACGAGCGTTGCGAGGTCGGTCGTGCCGTACATCACGCCCCCGTCCCGTTTGTACATGATCAGCGGCGGAACCTCTTTCGTGTCGTCGTTGCGCTTGACCGGCACGATCAAGGCCCCTTCGTCCGGAATGGCATAGCCCTGATCTTTCATCTTTTCGACCATCGGCGGGATGAGATCGTGAACGTCCGCCTCGCCTTTCCACAAATCGAAATGCACGTTCAATAAACCGTAATTGGCTTTCATTCCGATAATTGAGACGTCACGGATTATCTTCCACATCGCGTAATAAGGATCTTCGCGCCGCTGCATTTTTAACGTTGTGGCCTGTGCCTCGGCCATCAGGTCCGGGTCGGCTTTGGCGGTGGCGGAGGCCTGTGGATACCGCTCCGATAAGTCGTCAAAAAGCTCTTGTACGGCATCCGGGTTGGAAAGATCGAGTTTGAAAATCCAGTCAGCCTCGTCGTGGCGCAGATAATCACTGAACAGAATTCCGAGATGGGTGCCCCAATCCCCCATATGCACATCACCAAGTGTCTTAAATCCAGCCTCGGCCATCACCCGGCGCATCGTGTCCCCGATAATGGCGGAGCGCAGATGTCCGACATGCATCGGTTTGGCAATGTTCGAACCGCCGTAATCCAGGATCACCGTCTTGTCTTGTCCTGTGCGTTCAACGCCGAGGGTTTCGTCACCGGCGATCTCTTTCAGATGCGCGCAAAGATAAGCATCGTGCACATGAAAGTTCAGAAAACCCGGTCCGGCGATCTCGATCCGGGAAAAGGCGGATTGCGCCTGCGGGTCGGCCTCAAGGCGGGCGATGAGGTCGGCGGCAACGTCACGCGGAGATTTTTTGGCAATCTTCGCCGCCGCCATCGCGCCGTTACATTGAAACTGTGCGAGGTCCGGGCGATCGGATACGCGGACCAGACCGAGGTCTTGCGGCAATTCCGCGGCCTCAAAAACATTCCCGACAATCTCCGTTAATTTGTCCGCCAGTGCACTCATCTTCTGTTCGCCTTTTTGTGTTCTTTTTTCAAGGTGGCTTATCCTACACAATGAAAAGGAAATTTGACAAGAAAACAAAAAAAGGCCGCCGGAGGGGATCCGGCGGCTGAGGGACAATCCGATCGCCTTCAAATGTTTCCGGGAGGAGAAGGACTGCGGGGCAAGAGGAACCCGGAAACAGACAATCAGATCGGCAGAAGAGCGTTAATCATCACAATACGAAGGCGGAACCTCCCTGTGGTCATGACCACCATCATAAACAGGTACACGGACAGGCAAACTGGCCGGATCCCGGACAAGCAAACTCCCCGTTACAAGAAACATCGTGAAACCGGTCGCTGCAAAAAGAATTGTAAACAAGGTTAATCCGCCTTCTCCTGTCATCCTTCTTTCAGTGTACCCCGAGGCTGGTAAAATCCGGGTAAATATTCCATAAAATTTTATATATTCCATATGGTTTTGAGAAAGTTAGTCTTGCCTCTGCCGTGCAGGAAGGCCATACTGCGCGGCACGTTCTGAAAGAAAAAATTAGAGTAGCGGGGCTGCCATGACGTTAAAACTCTCCAATCGTTCGGATATTCCTGTTTTCCGCGTTCTGGATATCCTGCGGATCGTGAACGAGCGGATCGCGCAGGGCGAAGACATTATCCATCTTGACGCCGGGCAGCCCAGTGACGGCGCGCCGCAGCCTGCACTTGAGTATGGCGCGAAAATCCTGAAAAGCGGGACAGGGCTCGGCTATACCGAGGCCATGGGCATGCCGCTTTTGCGCGACCGGATTGCACTTCATTATAAACAGCATTACGGGATCGATCTTCCTCATGAGCGGATTGCCGTGACGATGGGGGCCTCCGGCGGGTTTATCCTGTCTTTTTTGACGGTTTTCGATGCGGGGGATCGCGTGGCTCTCGCCGCGCCGGGATATCCGGCCTACCGGAACATCTTGAGGACCATCGACATTACGCCGGTCGAGATCCCGGCGGGGCCGGAGACAAACTACCAGCCGACGGTCGAGCATCTGGAGGCTCTTGAGGAGCCGATTGACGGTCTGATTATTGCGAGTCCGTCGAACCCTTGCGGAACCATCATTCCACCGGACGAGTTGGAAAAACTTTGTGCGTGGTGTGATAAAAACGGCGTCCGCCTGATCGCCGACGAAATTTACCACGGCGTAACCTTTGACGAACCGGCGGAGACCGTTTTGCGCTATACGGAGAATGCCGTGATCGCGCAGAGCTTTTCCAAATATTTTGCCATGACCGGCTGGCGTCTCGGCTGGCTCGTCCTGCCCGAAGATGTTGCTCCGCGCCTGAAAGCTCTTGCCGAAAGCCTGTTCGTCGCGCCGCCGACCCTGGCCCAGCATATCGCCTATAAGACCTTCGATCATTTCGATGTTCTGGACGGCTATGTCGCGCGCTATAAAGCGAATCTCGATATCCTGAAGGCAGAGCTTCCGAAAGCCGGGATTACGAAACTTTCGGATACGAAGGGCGCGTTTTATCTGTATGCGGATATCGGCAATCTGACGAATGACAGCGAGCGGTTTTGCCGGGACATGCTTGACGAGGCCAAAGTTTCGGCTACGCCGGGTCTGGATTTCGATCTGGAGCGCGGGCATCAGACAATGCGCATTTCCTTTGCCGGAAAGACGGAAGACATCCGCGAGGCCTGCCGCCGCATTCAGGAATGGCGCGCGAAGAAGACAAGTAACTATAGATAGAGATCCCGGATACCAAATCTCACCCAATGAAAAACACTGTTTTTCAAGGCCCGATATAGGTTCCGGGATTGCGAAGGATGGAATTTAAAAAAGATTCCAAAAAGTGCTGGAAAATATCTGAGAAATAGGATATGGTCCGCGCGAATTAAGGACACCCGTCTTTAACTGACAAGACGAAGCCATATAGGAACTGGGATTGAAAGCAATCCAAAGCCTATGTGAACAAAAATTTTTTGTGCGAATGAAACGGACAGAGAAAAGCAATGCTGAGCCCGAAAAAAACGAAATTCCGCAAGCAGCACAAAGGCCGGATTCACGGCACGGCGAAAGGCGGAACGGAGCTGAACTTTGGTGCCTACGGCCTGAAGGCCATGGAACCGGAGAGGATCACAGCCCGCCAGATTGAAGCGGCCCGCCGTGCGATCACGCGCCACGTCAAGCGTCAGGGGAAACTCTGGATCCGGATTTTCCCGGATGTGCCGGTCTCCAAAAAACCGCTTGAGGTTCGTCAGGGGAAAGGGAAAGGCTCGCCGGAATTTTGGGCCTGCCGTGTGAAACCGGGCCGGATCATGTTCGAAATGGAAGGCGTGCCGCAGAATATCGCGCGCGAGGCGCTTACGCTCGGCGCTGCGAAGTTGCCGATCAAAACGAAATTTATCAGCCGCGTTGGTGAGGAGGCCGCCTGATAAGAAAGGCGGAAGAAATGATGAAGGCAGAAGAGTTACGCACGAAATCGACGGATGAACTGAAAAAAGCCCTGCTGGATCTCCGCAAGGAGCAATTCAACATGCGCTTTCAGAAAGCGGGCGGTCAGATCGCGAACACGGCGCAGATGCGCAGCGTTCGCCGGAACATTGCCCGGATCAAAACGATTTTGAATGAAAAACAGACCCAAAGCGCCCAAAAGGCGGCTTAGAAAATAGACGATAAAGGAGAGCGACATGCCCCGCCGTATACTTGAAGGTAAAGTGGTCAGCGACAAGATGGACAAGACAGTGACGGTCCTCGTCGAGCGTCGCTTCATGCACCCGGTTTATAAAAAATACGTCAAGATGACGGACCGGTATGCCGCCCATGACGAAAACGGCGCATGCAAGGAAGGCGATGTCGTTCAGATTGAGGAATGCCGCCCGATTTCCAAACGGAAAAGCTGGCGCGTCGTCAACCGTCCTGCGGCGTAAAGGTTTTTGGTAGAGAATTTTTAATAAGGGAAATAAACCATGATCCAGATGCAATCGAGAATGCTGGTGGCGGACAACAGCGGAGCCCGCGAAGTCCAGTGCATCAAGGTTCCGGGCGGATCCAAACGGCGCTCGGCCAATATCGGCGACGTTGTGGTCGTGACCGTCAAGGAAGCGATCCCGCGCGGCCGTGTGAAAAAAGGCGACGTTCACCGGGCCGTCATCGTACGGACGAGTAAAGGCGTTCGCCGCCGTTACGGCGAACAAATCCGCTTTGACACAAACGCGGCGGTATTGATCAACAAATCCAACGAGCCGATTGGCACGCGGATTTTTGGGCCGGTGACCCGCGAGTTGCGGACCCGGGGATTCATGAAAATCATTTCGCTGGCGGCGGAGGTGCTCTGATGGCTGCGCAACAGGCAACACAAAAGAAGATTAAAACCCGGATCAAGAAAGGCGATCAGGTCGTCGTTCTGACGGGGAAAGACCGCGGCGCGAAAGGCGAAGTCCTGGAAGTCATGCCGCGCGATCGCCGCGTTCTGGTGCAGGGCGTGAACATGATGAAACGCCACAACAAGCCGAGTCAGGTTTCGGCGGGCGGAATTGAAACGAAGGAAGCGCCGCTGCACATCTCGAATGTCGCGCTGGCGGATCCGAAAACGGGCGCGCCGACGCGGGTCGGATATACGACTCTGAAAGACGGGAAGAAAGTCCGCGTCGCGAAAAAATCCGGTGAGACGGTAGAATAAGGGAAACAGGTCATGCAACCGCGATACAAAGAAACATACGATCAAAAAATCAAGCCGGAGCTCGTGAAAAAATACGGGTATAAAAACCCGCACGAAGTGCCGCGCCTTGAAAAAATCGTCATCAATATGGGCGTCGGCGAAGCCACGGTGAACCGCGCGCATATGGACGGCGCAACGAACGATCTGACGCTGATCACAGGTCAGAAGCCGGTCGTCACGAAAGCCCGCAAATCGAACGCCTCCTTCAAAATTCGCGAAGGGATGGCAATCGGATGCAAAGTGACGCTGCGCGGCGTGCGGATGTACGAATTTCTGGATCGTCTGGTGACGATCGCCTTGCCGCGGGTGCGCGACTTCCGCGGCATTAAAGGGAACAGCTTTGACGGCCGGGGCAACTATTCCCTCGGAATCAAGGAACAGATCATTTTCCCGGAGATCGAATACGACAAGGTCGATCAGGTCCGCGGGATGGATATTACGATCTGTACCTCGGCGAAATCGGATGAAGAGGCGAAGGAACTCCTGCGCGGTTTCCTTCTTCCCTTCCAGAGCTAAGCGTTTAAACGGAGAGGCAGAGTTAAATGGCAAAAGTGAGTGCAGTCGAGCGAAACGAGAAACGGCGCAAACTGAACAAGCGGCACGGCCGGAAACGCGGCGAGCTGAAAGCCGTCATCCGGAACAAGGACCTGCCGCCGGAAGACCGGTTTCAGGCGGTGCTGAAACTCGCGGAACTGCCGCGGAACTCGTCGAAAACGCGCATCCGGAACCGGTGTGCGCTGACGGGGCGTCCGCGGGCCTATTACCGCCGTTTCAACCTGTCCCGTATCATGCTGCGTGAATTGGCCGCGAGCGGCGAATTGCCCGGCGTAACGAAATCCAGCTGGTAAGAGAGCGATTTAGGAGGATTTGACCAATGTCCATGAGTGATCCCCTGGGAGATATGTTGACCCGCATCCGGAACGGCCAGCAGGCCGCGATGCGCAGCATTTTGTGCCCGTGGTCGAAAAACCGCGAAGCGGTGTGCAAGGTTCTGAAAGATGAAGGCTATGTCCGCAGCTTCAAAACGGAAGAGGCCGGTGCAGGCAAAAAGAACCTGATCATCGATCTGAAATACGATGAAGGGCGCGGCGTGATTCGTCAGATCCGCCGGGTTTCGAAACCGGGCCGCCGGGTCTACTCGAAAGTCGGCGACCTGCCGCGCAGCTATAACGGTCTCGGGATCTATATCGTCTCGACACCCCACGGCGTTCTGGCCGATCATCAGGCGCGCGCGGAAAATGTCGGTGGTGAAGTTTTGTGTCAGGTCTTTTAACCGGCACGAAGAGAACAGGAAAATTGGAGCTGTAAGATGTCTCGTATTGGTAAAAACCCCGTAGCGGTTCCGGACGGCGTAACGGTCGAACTGAACGGAAAAGACGTCAAGGTCAAAGGCAAACTCGGCGAGCTCTCCATGCGCGTGCACGACGAAGTCGGCATCGCGATGGAAGACGGCCATGTGCGCGTGAGCGCCCTGACCAGGAGCAAGCTGTCGAAAACGCTGTGGCCGACAACGCGGATGCTGATCCACAACCTGGTTGTGGGGGTCAGCAAAGGCTACGAAAAGAAACTGGAAATTCAGGGGGTCGGTTACAGGGCGCAGCTTCAGGGCAAGGACCTTGTTCTGTCGCTCGGCTTCAGCCACGAAGTCCGCTATCCGGTGCCGGAAGGCATTTCGATCGAGGTCGAAAAACAAACCCAGTTGACGGTCAAGGGGATCGATAAACAGCGCGTCGGACAGACCGCTGCCGAGATCGTCGCTTACCGTCCGCCGGAACCGTATAAAGGCAAAGGCGTTCGTTACGCGGATCAATATGTCCTGCGTAAAGAAGGCAAGAAGAAGTAATCTGAGAAGAGGACGCTGAGATGACCAAGAGATTGACAACCGCAGAGCGCCGCACCTTCCGGACACGGAACAAGCTGCGCCAGATTAACCGGAGCGGCCTGCCGCGTCTGTCGGTTCATCGCTCGGGCAAACAGATCTATGCCCAGATCATTGACGATGCGCAAGGCGTCACGCTCGCCGCCGCGTCAACGCTGGACAAAGACCTGAAAGAAAAACTGAAAACCGGTGCTAATACGGCAGCGGCAACGGAAGTGGGCAAGCTGGTTGCGGCGCGCGCGAAAAAAGCGGGCGTTGCGGAGGTTCAGTTTGACCGGGGATCGTATATTTATCACGGCCGTGTGAAAGCTCTGGCCGAAGGCGCGCGCGAAGGCGGCCTTCAGTTCTGATCAACAGGAAAGGATTGCGCATAATGGCTCGTGCTGCTGAGACACAAAGGGAAGAACCGGAACTGATCGAACGCCTGGTCGGGATCAACCGCGTGGCGAAAGTGATCAAGGGCGGACGGCGTTTCGCGTTCGCCGCGCTGATGGTTATCGGCGACGGGAAAGGCCGCGTCGGCGTCGGTCACGGAAAAGCGAGAGAAGTGCCGGAAGCCATCCGCAAGGCGACGGATCAGGCCAAGCGGAACATGGTTCGCGTCCCGCTGCGGGAAGGCCGGACCCTGCACCATGACGTCAAGGGGAATTACGGCGCGGGAAACGTCGTCCTGCGCACGGCGCCTCCCGGGACGGGAATCATTGCCGGCGGTCCGATGCGCGCGATTTTTGAAGCGCTCGGCGTTCAGGACGTTGTCGCGAAAGCCGTCGGGACGAACAACCCGTACAACATGGTGAACGCAACATTCGACGCTCTGGAAAACATGCAGAGCCCGCGTCAGATTGCTGCGCGCCGCAACAAAAAAGTCAGCGATATTGTTGCGAACCGGGAATCAGCAAAGACAGCGGCGGAACAGGCCGTAGACAAACAGGAAGAACACGCTTCGGACAAGCAAGATGAGGTCGCCAATGGCTGAGGAAAAGAAAACACCCGCGAAAAAGACGGCGGCGAAAAAAACCACGGCGAAGACGCCTGCTGCCGCAGCAAAAGCGGAAGCCGCGCCGAAAACGCCGGCTAAGCCCGCTGCGAAAAAACCGGCCGGGAAGACCGTGCGCGTGACGCAGACCGGGAGTCCGCTCGGCCGCAAGGATTATCAGCGTGCGACGCTGATCGGTCTCGGGCTGAACAAAATGCATAAGACGCGCGAGCTGGAAGACACGCCCGCCGTGCGCGGAATGATCGCGAAGGTCGCGCACCTCGTCAAAGTCGAAGACGCGGCTTAAAGGAGAAAGTTATGAAACTGAATGAACTGCAACCGAAGGACGGATCCGTTACGGAGAAAACGCGCGTCGGACGCGGAATCGGCTCCGGCAAGGGCAAAACGAGCGGCGCCGGTCAAAAAGGTCAGAAATCCCGGACGGGTGTCGCCATTAACGGCTTTGAAGGCGGACAGATGCCGATCTACCGCCGGCTGCCGAAACGCGGCTTCAACAATATCTTCGGAAAAGACATTGTCACGATTACGACCGGCCGCCTTCAGGCCGCGCTGGACGCAAAAAAACTCGACGCGAAAAAAGACGTGACGGAAGACGGTCTCGTTGAAGCCGGACTGATCCGCCGGAAAAAAGACGGCGTGAAACTGCTCGTCGGTGGCGGTGAATTGAAAACGAAGCTCTCGCTGAAACTCACGGCCGCGTCCAAAGGCGCGATCGAAACCGTCGAAAAAGCCGGCGGCAAAATCGACCTGCCGAAAATCGAAGAAAAAGCGGAATAGTCCGGCAGTTTCCTGAAAACCCCGTAAATTCTCTTTTTCGCCATTCCCGCGAAGGCAGAGGATCCATTCCGAAGCCCGCGCGAACGAATGAATGGATCCTCCGAACAAGTCGGAGGATGGCGGAATTTAATTATAGCCCCCTCGCTTACACGGAGTTTTTGAAGGGTCGGGCATGACGTCTCTGACGCACAATATCGTGATTTCATTCTCCACCGCGTCGGCAAGGGCGTATACGGCTTTTGCCTCGGATTTTTTCGCGTCCGTTGCTGAAAATTACCTCCTGTCGGGCAAAGCCCTTCCCCATATCAGCCTGTGCCAGCTGTCCTTGCCGGATGCATTTCCGGTTCCGGATTTGCTGACGGCGCTTGAGGCATGTGGAAATCCGAAAATTTCCTTGATTCCCTCCGGTTTTTCCTACCGGATCGGCACGGGTCTGCATAACGGATTATTATGGGCGGAACTCGTATTCGAGCGCACATCTTCTCTTCAGACTTTGCATGAGAATATTGTTCAGGCTGTTTCGTCGTTCGGTCTTTCTCCTCAAAATGCCTTCGGTCCGGCATATCACCCGCATCTGACCTTTTGTAACCTCCGTGCAGACAGAACACGTCCTTCCGTTTCTTTACCTGCCGGATATTTGCAGCCCTGGCAGGGAAAAGTCCGCCTGTCGTTCGGTCCGTCCGGTCCGAACGGCCAGCTTCTTGATGTCTTCTGGCAGAAACCTTTACTGATGCCGCTTCGTAACCAATAAGCAAGACCGGCGGTGAGGGGGAGACACCTTCACCGCCGGAGGACGTTCAACCAAACGAAAAACGGCTATGCAATTCCCGGACCGTTTGATCCGTGTACGGTCAGAATGGGAGAATTTCCGGTTCCGGATGGAGCGGCCCCCAGATTTCCTTGTAGAGGAGTCCCTGTAAACTCCACGTCCTGCAAGACATCTGTCAGTCGCGCTCCGCTCATGCTATAGGCCATTTTTGCCTCCTTTTTCGTTCTTTTTTTTACGCCGGGTTTCCGTCCATGTTGATCAGGAGCGGAAAATAATCGCCTTCCAGCGGCTCCAGCGTTTCCTCATCGACCAGAACGCATAACACTCTTTGCGCCCTTGTTAAATTCGCTTGCAGGCGCCTCGGTACCGGGGCGCCGAAATCCCGCGTATCTCCGTCTTTCATGACAAATTCAAGGCGGTTGTCGGCGGTATTGTATTCGATCCAGGACAATTCCTTGCGAAAATGTTTGTTATGGAAGACGTAAACATGCGGTCCGTCATTCACGACAAGGTCGATCTTGAAATCGGGGTCGCCCACCTCCGTGTATAAACCGGAGGGCGAGGGGATCGACATTAAAAATTCTGCTGACAGGCTCATCGTTTCGTCTCCGTTCGGCGGTTCCCGGGCCTCATTTTTTCATTTCCGCCCCAATTAGACCACAAAATCGTTATCAATAAGTTAACATCCGGATTTTGCAGGGCAGGATAAAAAAGAAATATCCGCAGTAACGTTTCGGACTGGAGCGCGCGCGGTTCGGAGATGAAAACGGGTAATTTGACCGGACCGGCCTTGTGAGAATGGAGCGGGTGAAGGGATTCGAACCCTCGACTTCAACCTTGGCAAGGTTGCGCTCTACCCCTGAGCTACACCCGCATGCCGTACGAAACTGCGTGAGGAGACTATAACGCGCCGACCGTAAATTGCAAGAGAGAAATCGGAAAAAAGAGGCTCCGGAAAGAGGGTTCAGACAAACTTCTGAAAGTCGTCCTGATCGGCTTTCCCGACCAGAACCGGGATTTGCGCGTATCCGGCGGCATAAAGCGTCAGGAAAACATGGCGCCCGGAGCCGATCTCAACATTCCCGTTCAGGCCGAAACCGAGAATCGGACGCGGCAATGGCGTACCGGATTGCAAAGACACCTCAACAGCCGCGCGCCGGACGCGGTCCTCTTCCTTGAGCGCGGCGGCGGGTTTGATCGTTCCGTCCGGCATAAGCCACTCAAAGCTGAACAGGGACGACTTCCAGCTTGCGATCACCTTTGCGGCGTCAACGTTCAGACAGGCATAGCGCGCCGCCTTTTCAGGCGGCAAGTCTTCCATGATCGGTGCATTTTGCTGTCTCATCGGTATGTATTCCTTGTTCCGGTTCTGGACGAAAAGAGCGGTCGTCCTGTATAGTTTCTACTACACGACCGTTAACAATTTCTAACCGGGCGGGCAAGAACATGAGCGCCGACAAAAACATAGAGCAGGAAACCGTCATTGTCGACCGCGATACGGATGAGATCTGCTGTGACGGCGGACACGGCGCTCTCGGCCATCCGCGTGTGTTTTACGATCTCAGAGCAACCGGGGAGGCCGTCTGCGGTTATTGCGGGACGCGGTTCGTCAAACGCGGGTCTGCCGCTGCATAATCAGGCCGGCCCCCATAAAAACAAAATCCCCCAATACAGCCGCGAGCCTGTAGAGCGCGACAGCCGCAATAATGTTTTCTTCCCCGGAAACCACGCTCCCCATCGCAGCAAAAGCAAACAGAAGCGCCGCCTCCCGAACACCGATCCCTGCCGGCGCTCCGATTGTGACGAATCCGAGCACCCACGCGAAGGCGGCTGCCGGCATCACATCAGCGAAAGCGCTATCCGGCAAAAAAACATTCAGGGCGGCTGCGCCTGCCAGAACGAAAACGAGATAGGCTGCCAGCGCGAATCCGGCACCACTGCGGATAAAAATAACGATTCTTTCGAGGGTGCCCGGCTTTTTATGAATCAGTACAGCCAGAGCGCTTCCGGCAACAGCGCCCGCGCCCAACCCGGCAGCAAGCAGTATAAACGGACTTTCGGAGATTGCCGGAGAGAACCATTCCCACAAGAAGGGCGCCGACAGCGCCCCTGCAACAAGGACGAGCATGAGCGGTTCACACACGGTTGTCAAAGCCAGCGCCGAATGAGACACGCCCCGATCGCGGCCCATTGCATAGCGTCCGGCAAAATGAAAAACGTTTCCGGGAAGGTACTTGGCGAATTGTGTTATGGCATAAACCGCAAAAAGAGCGCGGGCGTTCTCCCGGACAGCCTCGCGCGAATCCAGAAAATAGAGCTGAATCAGCCATGCGACCGCAAGCGCGGCATTGGCAAGCAAGATGAAAGCTGTTGCAACCGCGAGGCCTGCCCACGCCTGCGCCGTCAGGAGCAGGGTCCACTGCCCGCTCTGCCACAAGGACCACACAACAAAAACGACACACCCCAGCGCAAGCAGGCGCCCGGACCGGTGGAGCAACGCCTTAAAGAGCGGCTTGTGGCGCATGAGATCCATGACAGGGATTACTGCCCGCCTTTAAGATGCGTGAAATACGCTTCCCGGCGGCGGTTCAGGCGTTCCGTGTTTTCAAGATAGTAGCCCATATAGGACTCCCGCCGCGCACCGAGCGCAAGAAAATCCTGTTTGAATCCGGTTGTATAGGCCGTGTGTTTCTCAAATTTATTGTAGATATCGCTGCCTACATAATTGACGCTCCCGCTCATAAGCGCGGCAGAGGCCGTACCGTCTGCGAATTGTCCTTCATCGACAGGCGCGACTCGCGAACTTGCCATCATATGCGCCATCATCGGGTCGTCCTGTGCCCGGACCGGTTGTGCGCCGGGCAAAAAAAAGACCACGACAGCAACGGACATTATTTTTCTGAAAATTTTCATATAAACCCCACGGAAAAAATTTTTTCATCTTTCCGATAGACTACACCAAAAACCGTATCAGGCGCGACAAGTATCTGTGTTCTTCTTTCTCTGTCACGGTATATCCGGTTTCCGGCAATTTTGTAGAAGATCACATGCTTTTCGAAGAGTCTGTAAAACGCATTTTCAATACAGGAGGGACACCGATTGGCGGTTTGCGCGGTGCTCCAAATTCTGAACCGTATAATCGCAATCCTGTTGCGCACGGGGTGAGAAAAACATGCATGCCTGAATCCTTCGTATACAACGCTTCTAATTGTACAAAAATTGTCAATCTTTGTACATCAGTCACGACGATCTTCGGCGTTTCTACATATACCCGCGCGCGCGGAGTTTTTCGAAACTGTCCTCGGTTTCCTTGTCCATTGCGCGGCCGGCGCGCTCTGGCGTTTTGGTGGTTTCCAGCTCGGCGATGATCTCGTCAATATTTACCGCATCACTGATGATCGGGTTTGTGATGTTCTTTTCCCCCAGAGAGCGGTAACGCTTTCCGTCCCGGGCAAAATAGAGATCACAGCACGGAATGTTCTCGTGTTGGGTATACCGCCAGATATCGGTTTCGGTCCAGTGCAGGATCGGGTGGATCCGCAGATGCGCGCCCTCCGGAAACTCGGTTTTATACTGGTCCCAGAACTCGGCGGGCTGCTCCTTGAAATCCCATGCCCCGTCGATGGTGCGGGGGCTGAAAACGCGCTCCTTGGCGCGCATGGACTGCTCGTCCCGGCGAATGCCGCAGATGACGCCCTTATACTGCTTTTCGAGCAAAAGCCCGCGCAGACCTTCGGTCTTACGCATCGCTGCGCGCGTGGCGGGCGGCAAGGTCGGGTCCATCTCCTCTTCCGGAGGACACGGCCAGTTGATAACGGTCTTCAGGCCCCATTCCTTGATAAGCCAGTCCCGGAACGCATAAACCTCGTCCATCTCCATCCCGGTATCGAGCAGAACAAGATCGAACGGCACCCGCCCGTAAAAGGCCTTCCGGACGAGCCAGAGCATGGCGGTTGAATCCTTGCCGATCGACCAGAGCATACACATCGGATCGAGGCGGTTATACGCCTCACGAATAATGTAAATACTCCTGGCTTCGAGCTCGTCGAGATGTGTGGACATCCAGCCCCCTTATTTTTTCTAAAGAATATCGTCATTCCCGCGCAAGCGGGAATCTTCATGAAAAAAGCTCCGAAAGATCCCCGCCTTCGCGGGGATGACGATAAAAATAATTCTGCGCTATGCGTCCTCCATGCCGACAGCCGGGCGGCCGATCGAGATATAGCGGAACCCGCGCCTGGCCATGTCGTCGGCTTTGTAGACATTCCGGAGATCAGCAAGGGTTTTTACCTTCATGATTTCGGCGAGCTTATCCATATGCAGCCCGCGGAACTCGTTCCACTCCGTCAGGATAGCGAGACAATCCGCGTTTTGTGCGACGCTGTACGGATCCTCGCACCATTCAACGCCTTTGAGATAACGCGAGGCTTGCTCGACCGCCGCCGGATCGCACGCGGAAACCTGCGCGCCCGCGTCCTGAAGTGCCGGGATAATCACAAGTGACGGCGCATCCCGCACGTCATCGGTATTCGGCTTGAAAGACACGCCGAGGATTCCGATTTTTTTGCCTTTGACGTCTCCGCCGCAGGCTTTGATAATCCGGTCGGCCATGGCTCTTTGACGGTTCGCGTTTGCGGTGACGACGGACTCCACGATCGTTTGCGGCGTGCCGTATTTCTGGCCCGTCTGGGTAAGAGCGAGCGTATCTTTCGGGAAGCAGGATCCGCCATAGCCGGGGCCGGCATGAAGGAATTTCGACCCGATCCGGCCGTCCAGCCCCATCGCTTTCGCGACGTCCTGAACGTTTCCGCCGGTTTTCTCACAGAGATCGGCAATTTCATTGATAAAGGTAATCTTCGTCGCGAGAAAGGCATTGGAAGCGTATTTGATGATCTCGGAGGTTTCCGGCGCTGTAAAGACAATCGGCGTTTCGTTAATGTAGAGCGGACGATACAGTGCGCGCAGAACCTCTTTGGCCCGCTCGCCTTCGGCACCGATCACAACACGGTCCGGGCGCATGAAGTCGTTGATCGCCGCACCCTCGCGGAGGAATTCCGGGTTCGAGCACACGTCAAAATCGGCATCCGGGCGCACTTCGCGAACAAGGCGTTCGATCTCGCGGGCCGTGCCGACGGGGACCGTCGATTTCGTGACAATGACGGTATAGCCTTCCATCGTCTCCGCGATTTCTTTGGCGGCCTGAAAAACAAAGGAAAGATCGGCATGCCCGTCCGAGCGGCGCGGCGGCGTGCCGACGGCGATAAAGACGGCGTCCGCACCCTTGACGGCATCCTTGATATCGGTCGTAAAGGACAGGCGTCCGGCGCTGACCTGACGGGCGACGAGATCGTCGAGCCCCGGCTCATAGATCGGAATTTCTCCGGCTTTCAGGCGGGCGATTTTGCTCTCGTCTTTATCGACACAAACGACTTCCGTCCCGAATTCCGCGAAACAGGTTCCGGAAACCAGCCCGACATATCCCGTTCCGACCATTCCGATGCGCATAGTTCAATCCTCCGAAATTAAGCACAGGACTCTACCGTAATGTCCCTCTCTTTCGTCATCCCCGCGAAGGCGGGGATCTTTCAAATTATTGTTTTCAAAAGATTCCCGCTTTCGCGGAAATGACGAAAATTTTATAGTCCCGAGGGCTCTTACAAAGATTCCTGCAATCAGTTAAACAACAATTCCGCGGCAATCTAGCGCGTTTCCAAAGGCAAATAAAGCCGGAAAACCCGAAAAAAGATTACAAAAGTTTTTCCCCGGAGACCCCCCGGAGATTCGCCGCAAAAGAAGACCCCAGAAGATTAACGATCGGCAGGAACAGCGGCTCCGGAAATGCGCTCGCGGAATGCCATTCCCATCGTTCGAGCTTGTCCGGTTCACAGGCGCGGGGCACGGCACCGGGCGGAAGATCGGCCTCGTACATGATGGTAACGTAATGCTTCCCCGAGGCAAAACTATCATTGGTGATTCCGACAAAGCGCGGATCTTCGATCCCGGAAATTCCTGTTTCTTCAAAGAGCTCCCGCTTCATGCACTCTTCGGGCGTCTCTCCTTTCTCAAGATGCCCGCCGGGAAAACTCCAGTTCCCCCGGCCGTGCGGGGATTTGCGCAAACCGATCAAAAGCCGGTCTTGCGCGTCATAAATCAACGCGGCGACACCGACGCGAACGACATCAAAATTTCTGCTTTTCTTTTCATGTTCATCAGACATATCCGGTTTCCTCAATGGCCGAACGGAGGATATGGGCGCTTTCGTGCATGGCGGCGGCCTCATCCTCGGACAGATCCGGATAAATGGCGGTCTCGATCCCGGCGGACGAAATAATATGCGGGACGGAGAGGGTAACGTCCCGAATGCCCTCAACTTCAGCCAAGGGCGCGCAACAGGTCAGGACGGCATGCTGATCGTACATGATCGCCTCGCAAATCCGCGCCATACCGGCACCGATCCCGAACCATGTCGCGCCCTTGCCGGCGATGATCCGGGCGGCGGCGTGGCGGACCTGATCGTCGATCCGGGCGCGGACATCCTGCGTCACCGGCGCGCCGACCTGCGCCGCGAATGTGCCGAGCGGCATGTTCCCGATAGACACTCCGGACCACTGGAGGACCTCGGAATCGCCGTGTTCGCCGAAGACATAGGCGTGAACCGAATGGGAAGACACATCGAGATGCGCCCCGATCAACGCCCGGAAACGGGCCGTGTCGAGAATAGTTCCGGAGCCGATGATTTTTGCCGGATCGTGCCCCTCCTGACGGGCGATTGCAGCAGCGACATGCGTCATCACATCGACCGGATTGCTTGCAATCAGGAGGACGGCATCCGGCGCATAACGCAGGATATTCGGGATTACGGCCTCGAATACGGCGGCATTGCGTTTCAGGAGATCCAGCCGCGACTCTCCGGGTTTCTGGGCAACGCCCGCCGAGATCATGACAATCCCGGCACCTTCGAGATCCCCGTATGCGCCACCGCGAACCGGCACGGCCTCGGCAAACGGTGTGCCGTGAAGAATGTCTTCGGCCTGCGCATCGGCAAAAGCCCGGTTGAGATCGACGAGAACGATTTCCGTCCCCAGTCCCCGCATGGCACAGGCATAGGCGCTCGTCGCCCCGACCTGACCGCATCCGACACATCCGATTTTCATGAAGAGCCTCCCTGTGTGATTATATGACTTCAAAACTCTCATAACACCGGTTTCTTGAAAAGCAAAAAGCCGAAGAGAAAGGGAATCTGTTAGTGATATACATGGATAACCAGAATTTTCTTCAAACTCGGCTCCGATACGGTTAGACTACAAAGCGTATGGCTATATAAAAGCGAATCAGTAATTCCAGCTCAGACCGAGCAATTTCAGATGAGTGACGATCAGGAAAACAATCCTTACAGCAATCCTCTCCCGCCTCCGCCATCAGGAAGCGGAAAGGCAAACCCGCGGAAATTTCGTCCCGCGGGAGGGCCGCCGCCGACAGAAACGCCCGCGGAAAAGCCGGCAAAGGAACAGCAGCAGCCCTCACAGCAGGCCACCCGAAAAAAAGCGCAAACCGGAACGTCAAGACCTGTAAAAAGGAAACCCCGGGCAAATCCCGCACAGGACACCGTACGGGAGAAAGGATCCGGGCAACAGATCAGCAAGGAAGACAACAAGGCTCTCGGCGCAGTTATCATGCGCAACGAATTTTATCAGGAAGGCTATCATAACCTGATGAAAATCGCGATATTTGAAGGGATTGTCATTCTCGGTCTTGTGATGCTGAGCTTTTTTGTCGTACATACACATCAGCCGGAGAACAGATATTTTGCAACGACCTCTGACGGCCGGCTTGTGCCGATGGTACCGCTGAGCCAGCCGAACCTGTCCAACCCGGCGCTGATGTCCTGGGTTGCGCAAGCCGCGACGGAAGTCATGACGTTCGGATTTCACGATTACCGGCGGCGGCTGCAGGAGGCCTCACGGAACTTTACGCGCAAGGGCTGGGAGAGTTTCACGGCGGCGCTGGACCGCTCCCGCATTCTGGAAATGATCGACGAACACGACCAGGTCGTCACCGCCGCACCGCAAGGCGCTCCCGTTCTGGAGGCGGAAGGCATGGTTAACGGGCGCTATCAATGGCTGGTGCAAATTCCGCTCGTTCTGACATATCAGTCGGGTGGACGGACACGCACGGATTATCAGATCGTCAGGGTTCTTGTTGTCAGAATGCCTCGACTCGAAAGCCCGAACGGGGTAGGAATTGAACAGTGGATTGCGGTTTCGGGCGGCGGCTGATACGGAACAGGGAGTGAAGAGGAGCTAATCAAGGACAATGAGACAAAATTATCCGCAAAAACGGATTACGGCCCGACCGAGTGGCCGGGTCTGCTCAGGCTCAAAGAGAATGGCGGCGGCAATGTTCCTGTTCGGAGCATTTCTGGCCGTATTGCCTGCGTCTGCCGGCGCACAGGACGCCGCCGATAATCTTTTGCCGCCCGGGCTTGGAAGCCCTGCAGAAGAAAAAGAGAAGCCCGAGAGCAGGCTCAAGCAGTTCGAGCATATGAATATCGGAACAAGCAAAAACCGCCAGAATCCTGGAATGATTATTTCCGAAGCGGAAAGCGAGGCGGCGCGCCAGACGGGACGGCAGCAAGGCCTGACCAAACCGAGAACGCCCGAGCAGCTTGAAAGAGAGATCCGTGACGAGGCTTTCAAGGCTGCCGTAAGCGGCCTCTTGCCTATGCGTCCGGACGAAATCCGCCGCCTTCTCGAATATTACGATCAGACCCGGCAGGCCGTCGAAACGCCGCTTTATCCGACACCGGAGCCTCAGGTCAAAGTTGAGACGGTCTCCCTTGACCCCGGCGTTCAACCTCCGGTGGTTGAGTTGGCCATGTCTCATATCACGACCATCAGCATTTATGACGTGACCGGCGCGCCATGGCCGATTCAGGATGTAAGCTGGGCTGGAAATTTCAAGGTTATCGAGCCGGAGAAAGGCGGGCATATTCTTCGGATTACACCGATGGGAGAATTTGCGCAGGGCAATCTTTCATTGCGCTTGATCACGTTGAAAACGCCGATCATTTTTTCGCTGGAAACCTCGCGCGAACGCGTTCATTACCGCTTTGATGCACGGATTCCCGAATACGGGCCGTTTGCAAATGCGCCGATTATTCGCGGACAGACCGCTACGGCATCCGCCGGGGACGGTGACATGACCGCCTTTCTCGAAGGCGTTATCCCGTCAGGCGCAGCGCGACTCGCCGTGTCGGGGGTGGACGGGCGCACAACGGCCTACCGTTATAACAGCAGAACCTATGTCCGGACACCGTATACGTTGCTTTCTCCGGCATGGCAAAGCTCCGTCCGGTCCGGAGACGGCATGACTGTTTATGCGCTTGCGAATACACCCGTCCTGCTGCTCTCCGATAAGGGGCAGGTTTTGCGCGCCAATGTCAATCAAGAGGATTCGCCGTGATGATCTCTGACGATAACAACAAAACCGACGACGACATTTTCGACGACGAGTTTTCCGATGAGGAGCTTGGCGAGGGATTTGACGATTACGGCGACGGCTCCGGCAGCCGGACGCTTATGGACATGTTCAACGAGAACCCGATGTTCAAGATCGGCGTCATTCTGGGCGGGTTTGCCCTTGTGGTCGGTCTTCTGGTTCTTTTCGGCAGCAGCGGCAAAAAAGAGCAGCCGTCAATATTGCCGCCGGGAAGCAAAGTCAATGAAACACCCGGAACATCGGAATTGTCGGAAAGCTATCGCCAAGCGCTGGAGGATGTGAACGAGGCCGATGTCGAGCGGGCAATCCGGGAAGAAGACAGCTCGATCCCCGTTCCGATCGACCCGCCGAAAGCGCGTGTTGCGCCGCCGGAAGAAGAAGAACCGGAGGAAGACCCTCTGGCAAGGTGGCAGCGTCTTCAGGAAGAACGGATGCGCCAGCAGGCCATCGAGCAACAAGCCCGCCGGTCCGCTCAGCCGAAAGTTGATCCGCGCGCAAATGCGGTTAATGCTCTGGCCGAACTGATGTCCGGACAGATGCAGCATGTGATGGAAGCGCAGACCCGCTCGCCGAAAATCGAATACATGCCTGCAACAGGGCCGGACTGGTTGATCTCTCTGGAGAAACAGACGCTTGAACGGCGGCAGGCCGCCCGCGAGAAAGCGCAGCAGGCGGCTGCCGATCAGCAGGATATGAAAGAAACGTCTCCGGCACAGGAAGCCCGGGATATTTTGGTGCCTGCCGGCGAGATTTTGTATGCGACGACGATTACCGAAGCAAATACGGATGCGCCGGGACCGGTTCTTGCCGAGATCGCCAGCGGCGCAGTAATCGGAAGCCGGGTTCTCGGGTCGTTCAAGTCTACGGATAATTTCCTGATCATATCGTTCAATACGATTGTAATCGACGGATATTCGCAGCCGATCAATGCCGTGGCGCTGGATCCGGAAACGACGCTGACCGGGCTTGCAACGGATGTAAACCGGCGCTATATGAAACGTATTCTGCTTCCGGCTGCCGGCGCTTTTGTCGAAGGTCTGGCTGATGCGATTTCCGAATCCGGACGGACGACGATCACGATCTCGGGCGATTCAACGACAACCAGCCAAAGCAACGACGAGCAGGACAATGATCAGGAAGTGGCCTCGGGGATTACGGAAGCCGCACAGGAATTCCGCGAGATCATGGACGAGGAAGTCGGTGATATCGAAACCCTGATCAAGGTTCGTGCAGGAACCCCGATGGGGCTTTTGATCATGGAACCGATCTACAAGCCGGGATCGGTAACGGCCATGCGAAAGAAGCAGGAAGAGCTTGAAGAAGAAAAAAGAAGCCTTCTTTTGCGAAAAAACAGCTTGAGAACGACGAAATAGCGGACATTCAACTCCTTTCGCGTCAACTTATGAGGACCTGAGCTATGACGGATCATCAGGACGATAAAAAGCAGAACGACCCATACGAAACCGAAACCTCCCAGGATATTGAAAGCGATCTGTCCGATGAAAACTGGGACGACGATCTCGAACTGGATGACGACCTCCTTGATGAGGATCTCGATCCCGGAACGGATGACGAAGAATCGTGGGAGGACGAATCTTTTGATGATCTTGAGGGGCTTGATGACGATTTCCCGGAAGACGGCGAAGAGGAAAGACAGGAAAACGTCAGCCGCAGGGGCACAGCAGGACGGGAAGAGTCCGGCGGTTCAAAGCCGTCTTTATTTAACATGCTGATTATTGCCGGTGGCGTTGTTGCTGCGATTGTCGTTTTGTTTTTTACGTTTGCGGGCGGATCGAATTCACAGCCGGGCGCCGGCGCGCCGCCTTCAGCGCTTCCCGTCGCCGGAACAAAGGTCCCGGCGATGCCGGAAGTGGAACAGAAACCGGCGATCCCGATGCTTCCGAACGCGCTCCCGGAAAAGCCGGAGCCCCAAGAAGAGCCGCAAGAAAATGCGGAGCACAGCTCCAATGATATTCCGGCATTGCCGGAGTTGCCGGTTCCCGGAGAAAGAAAAATCTCGTCCGAATCGCAGGTCGAACCGGAACCTGAACTCGCGCCCGCACAGGAAAGTATCGAAAGCCCCGCGCTACGCGGTCTGCGTCCGGAACCGGTCAAACCGGAAACCGTGAGCAAACCGCCGATGCCTGCGCCAATGACGGCGCCGGAAGAGTCCGGTGTAGAAACGGAGGGGACCGGGGACGTTGAAGACGCGCGTTTTAACATAGAAGCGGCGATTGAAGACTTGAAAACCGAATTGTCAGACGCAAAAAATGCGCTGAAAGACACGCAAAGGGCGCTTCAGACAGCGCAAAAAGAGGCGGCGCAGGCCCGCAGGGATATCCGGGAAAAAGACGCGGAAATTGCGCGTCTGAAATCGGAGGCGGAACAGGCGCTCGAAAAAGCGGCCAAAGCGGCCAAAGCGGAAAAAGCGTCCGCAAAAATGAAAAAAGCCGAGAAACCGAGGCCGCTTGCCGCGCCGAAACCGGCTCCGGCCCCGGAAAGGCCTGTCGTTCAGTGGGAATTGCGCGGGGCCCAACCCGGCATGGCGATGGTCTCCAAAGCCGGGGAGAATGAAATCCGAACGGTCGAGGTCGGAGACACATTGCCCGGAATCGGCCGGATTTTGTCGGTTGAGTACGCGAACGGCTTGTGGGTCGTCAACGGCTCTCAAGGCAGTATCCGGCAGTAATTTCTCAAACTCTACGGTCGCCAGAAGCGGGATTTTGCCTGTCAGACCTTACAGGCCGGGCCGGAACTTGCCGGAGCCGTAAGCCGTGGCGCTTGACTTTTGACGGCCGGGTCTCTGCAAGTGTCAAGAGCTTGCACCAGAATTTCTTGCGGGACGTCTCCGAGAAGTCGTGCGGCCGGATCTAACTCATCCACGCTTTGCGGGCCCTGATGTCCGATACCGTCCGGCTTTGGATCACGGCGATGGACGATAATCTCACTTTGTGTTATTTGCGCAAACAGGGTTCCTGATCTTTCCATGACTTTTGCGCGATCCGGCAGAGGCCGACCGCCGAGTATGGCTTCGATCGTTTCCCCAAGGCCCCGGGCACTGACGATATCAGGATCGCCTTCAATCTTAATCGGGCCGTTCGGACCTTCGATAGTCACGCATTCGTATTGTGCGTTCATTTGTAAACCCTCCATTCCGGGCGGTACAGGCTCGCTTTTCCGTTTTGTCCTGTTTTGTCCTTGTTCTTTTGAACTCTCCCTATTATTAGTAGCAGGCAAAGTTAAACAAATCGTGAATGTGCCTGACAAATTTTTCTATTTTTATCAATCAGGACAATCATTACAGCAATGACAAAACCACAGAAACCAGGAGCCGGTATGACCAACGACTTTGATGTTAAAGATCTTTCTCTCGCCGAATGGGGCCGCAAGGAAATCGATATTGCCGAATCGGAAATGCCCGGTTTGATGGCAATCCGGGAGGAATACGGTCCGGCGCAGCCGCTCAAAGGCGCGCGGATCACCGGCTGTCTGCACATGACGATCCAGACGGCGGTTCTGATTGAGACGCTGGTGGCTCTTGGCGCTGAAGTGCGCTGGAGCTCATGCAACATCTTTTCCACGCAGGATCAGGCCGCGGCGGCGATCGCGGCGGCCGGAATCCCTGTCTTCGCGTGGAAAGGAATGAGCGAGGAAGAATACTGGTCCTGTGTCGACCGGACGATTGAAGGCCCGAACGGCTGGACGCCGAACATGCTTTTGGATGACGGCGGCGATTTGACGGCGCGCGTTCACGAGAAATACGGACATCTTCTGGCCGATATCCGCGGCGTGTCTGAAGAGACGACGACCGGCGTTCACCGCCTGTATGAAATGTCCCGTGAGGGCACGCTGAAAATGGCCGCAATCAACGTCAATGACAGCGTAACGAAATCGAAATTCGACAACAAATACGGCTGCCGGGAATCGCTCGTGGACGGGATTCGCCGGGCAACCGATATCATGCTTTCCGGCCGGATCGCCGTTGTGGCCGGGTTCGGCGATGTCGGGAAAGGCTCCGCCGAATCTCTGCGCCGGGCAGGGTGCCGGGTCATGGTGACCGAAGCCGATCCGATTTGCGCCCTTCAGGCCGCGATGGAAGGCTATGACGTTGTGACGATGGAAGAGGCCGCGCCGCGCGGCGATATCTTCGTGACGGCGACGGGGAATCTCGATGTGATCACGACGGATCATATGCGGGAGATGAAAGACCGCGCAATCGTCTGTAACATCGGCCACTTCGACAACGAGATCCAGGTCGAGCCGTTGCGCAATATGAAATGGAACAACATTAAACCGCAAGTCGATGAAATCGAGTTTCCGAGCGGCAAACGGATTATCCTTCTGGCCGAAGGACGGCTTGTGAATCTCGGCTGTGCGACCGGGCACCCGAGCTTTGTCATGTCGGCCTCTTTCGCGAACCAGACGCTGGCCCAGATCGAACTCTGGACCAACCCCGGCAAGTACGAAACCGGAAAGGTTTACGTCCTGCCCAAGCATCTGGACGAAAAGGTCGCGGCCTTGCATCTGGCCAAACTCGGAGCGCATCTGACCCGCCTGACACCGGAGCAGGCCGCCTATATCGGCGTCACGCCCGAAGGACCGTTCAAGGATGACCAGTACCGGTATTGATTCGTATCGTCGGCTCTCTGAGGATATCTCGAAAGTTTGTGGCATCCTCTATCACGGAAAAATCATGACGGTTTCTTGTGACGACGCACTTTCATGGATCGCGACGATTCCGGCGCGGGAAGACGGTGAATTTCACAGCTCATCGGTCATGCCGTTCGTTAAACGCAACGACACTTTGCGTCCCCATGCGCAGGCTCTTGCCGAACGTCTTCAGGCTTCGCCCGACAAAACCGCCCGCTGGGTTGGCCGGCATCGGTATAAGGAGTTTTCCTCATGACCCTGCGGGGCCGCGCCTCTGGCTTGAAGAGAACGAAGAGGCTATTGCTGCTCATAATGAACGGATTGCCTTATCGCTCCGCGAGTTTTTTCTCGAGCCAGTGGATCGTGTAATCGCCACGGACGAACTCGTCCTGTTCGAAGATCCAGTAATGGAGCGGCAGTGTTGTTTTTACGCCTTCGACGACGGTTTCCATGATCGCCCGGCGCATCCGGCGCAAGCATTCCTCCCGGTCCCGCCCGTGGATGATGAGCTTGCCGATCATCGAATCGTAATGCGGCGGGATCCGGTATCCCTGATAAATCGCGCTGTCGAACCGGACGCCGAGCCCCCCGGGCGTGTGAAACTGCGTGATCGTCCCCGGGCAGGGCGTGAACGTATCCGGATCTTCCGCATTAATGCGGACTTCGATCGCATGGCCGCGGAACGTCGTGTTGTTCCGCTTGATCGTCATTTTTTCGCCGGAGGCGACGCGGAGCTGTTCGGCGATCAGGTCGTATCCTGTGACCATCTCCGTGACCGGGTGCTCGACCTGAATCCGGGTGTTCATTTCCATGAAATAGAACTGGCCGTCCTCATAAAGAAATTCGATCGTTCCCGCGCCAACATATCCCATCTTGCGGATTGTCTCGGCGGCAAGCTCTCCGATCTCGGCCCGTTTCTTTTCGTCGATGACGGGGGACGGGGCTTCTTCGACGAGTTTCTGGTGGCGGCGCTGGATCGAGCAGTCCCGCTCCCCGAGGCTGACGGCGTTGCCGTGCCGGTCCCCGAATACCTGAATCTCTATGTGACGCGGCTTTGCGAGATATTTCTCCATATAGACCGTATCGTCGCCGAAATTGACTTTGGCCTCGGAGCGCGCGGTCGAGTACGCTTCGGCGAATTCTTCCGGCGCGCGGACGACTTTCATGCCGCGCCCGCCGCCGCCTGACGCCGCCTTGATCAATACCGGGAAGCCGACGTCCTTCGCGAATTTCAGGCCTTCCTCGACACTCGTCACCGCGCCGTCAGAGCCGGGAACGACGGGCAGACCGAGTTTCTTGACGGTCTGTTTGGCGACAACTTTATCGCCCATCGTCTCAATATGTTCGGGTTTCGGGCCGATGAAGACAAAGCCGTGCTCCTCGATCATTCGGGCGAATTGCGCGTTTTCGGACAAAAACCCGTAGCCGGGGTGGATCGCATCCGCGCCGGTCAGGGCCGCGGCGCTCAGGATCTGCGGAATGTTCAGGTAACTGTCGCGGGCGGAAGGCGGGCCGATACACACGCTCTCATCGGCGAGGCGGACGGCCATTGCGTTGGCGTCTGCCGTCGAGTGCACGGCCACGGTCGCCACACCCATCTCCCGGCAGGCCCGGATGATCCGCAGCGCGATTTCCCCGCGATTGGCAATCAGAACTTTTTTGAACATGACGTTTTCTTTATTTACTCAATCACCAGAAGGACTTCGCCGAACTCGACGGGCTGGCCGTCGTCGACGAGGATCTGCGTGACGGTCCCGCCTTTTTCGGCTTTGATCGGGTTCATAACTTTCATTGCTTCGATGATCAAGAGGGTATCACCCTGCTTGACCGTATCACCGCGCGCAATGAATTTTGCGGCGCCCGGCTCTGCCTGCATGTAAATCGTGCCGACCATCGGCGAGGTCACGGCACCCGGATGCGCGGCGACATTGGCGTCCGGCGCGCCGGTATTGGCTTCCTGCGGCGCGGCAGGGTCGGCGCGCATCGGATCGGCAACGGATGCAATGGCGGGCGCACCGCCTGCGATCATTGTGGCCCCCCGCGATACGCGGATTGATTGTTCGCCTTCGCTGACCTCTATTTCCGTCAGGTTGGTTTCGTCCAGCAGTTCCGCAAGCTGGCGGATCGCGTCCTGATCTATTTTCATGTTTATTCTGGCCCCGTTTTTAGTGCATGTACCCGAGTTCACGTCTTTTTAGACGTTTCCGGATTGGATAGACGAATTCAGGAGGTATTGCAAGGCAAACACGTATCCGCGCGCGCCGCACCCCGCAATCACAGCTTTCGCGATGGGGGAAATATAGGACGTATGACGGAACGGCTCGCGCGCGTGCGGGTTCGTGATATGGACCTCGACAACCGGGATATCCAGCATTTTCAGAGCGTCATGGATCGCAACGGAGGTATGCGTATACGCCGCCGCGTTGATCACCAGCCCGTCGAAACCGGTGCGTGCGCCCTGAATCCATTCGATCAGTTCAACCTCGCTGTTACTCTGGCGGAAATCAATTTCTGCGCCGGATTTTGCGGCTTCGGCCCGGCACATCGTCTCGATGTCGGCAAGGGTCGTCGCGCCGTAAATCTCCGGCTCGCGCGTGCCGAGCAGATTCAGGTTCGGCCCGTTAAGAACAAGAATGTTTTGTGAGGACATGTGTGTTTTTCCTTCGAAAGATTCCCGCCTTCGCGGGAATGACGGTTATTGTACTATGGAATATTCTAATCATATCAACCCGTATTCCTGAAGATCCTGTTTCAGGCGGTGCGCCGTTGTAAAGACATGCCCGTGGAAACCAAACGCTTCGGCAGCCGCGACGTTTTCCGGGCGGTCGTCAACATACAGACATGCCGCAGGATCGAGGGAGAACCGCTCAATCAAAATCCGGTAAATCCGGGGATCGGGTTTGTTCACGCCCTCATCGCCCGAGACAACCATCCCCCGAAACCGGTTCAGAATCGGGTGGGCTTCGCGCGTGAGATCCAGATTTCGGCGCGCGTAATTCGTAAGCGCATAAAGCGGGACGCCCTTTTCCTCCAACCGCTCAAACAACCGGACGGTGCCCGGGATCGTTCCGCTGATCGTGTCCATATAGTTTTGCGAATAGCCCCGGATAAGCTCTGCGTGCTGCGGGAATTGTGAGGTCAGCGATTCGAGCCCTTCTTTCCAGTCCCAGCCCGCATCAAGTTTTGCGTTCCAGCCGTGGAAGTCTATTTCTTCCAGATGCGCGGCAATTTCCGCATCCGTCTCAAAATGTTTGCGATAGAAATAATTCGGATCCCAGTCGACAATCACGCCGCCGAGATCGAAAATGACGGTTTGAACGGGACTGTTACTCGGATTTTTGTGCGGGGTCATCTTTTGTTGCTTCCGTTTTCGGGGCTTTCTTGTCTTCTATCTCTTTTTCAGCGTCTTGAACAGGAGGAAGCGGCTCGCTTTTAATGCCTTTCATCGGCGCAATCCGGGCGGGAGCGGCCCCGACGGTTATATTGACATCGAGCGTTTTGCCGGTTTGCGTCTCCAGCGTGAGCGGAAACCGGGCGCCGGCCTTCAGCGGCGCATGCAGGCCCATCAGCATGACATGATCTCCACCGGGCGCGAGTTTATGCGTGTTGTTTCCCGGAACCGTGATGTTCTCGATGCGGGGCATCAGAATGATATCCGCATCAAAGATATTCGTTCTCAATATGGCCGTTTCGGACGCAGGACTTTCGACACTGACGATATGAATGTCGTCTTTCCCCGTATTTTTCAGGATCATATATGCGGCACTGCTCGCTTGATCCTTATCGGACGGCCGGCTCCATCCCTGTTCAGCGGAGAGAGGGAGTGCGGCCTCTTTGTTCTGCCGGTTCTCTTTATCCTGTGCGTTTAATGTTTGTGCGCTAAAGGATATGCATATCATCACGCAGACAAGAAAGGCGTACCTCATCTTTCTTTCCTTCCTGGATAGGGGTGAGAGGAAACGGCGTGCGCTCCGTCCGCTTACCCTGTCAGCGATCTGCAGCCTTTCTGGCCGCATCAAAAAACGTCAAAAAACTTTCAACAGTCGGGCGTCCACCCATCGTATTCATAATAATTCGGTCCGCCTGAAAACTCGGCAAATAGTATATTTTCAAATTCGTCACAAGTTGTGTTGACTCTGCAAGAGCGTCTTTCACCTGCTTTGAGGAGGCTTCCTCTATCAGCCGGGCGTAATCCAGACCGGCCGCATCGCTCAAATGACGAACCGTTCGGGGAGACAGCGTTCCATCTTCAGAGCGGATCAATGCGTCATGAAACGCCGTAAAAACGGTTTTATACGCGCCTGTCTCGCGTCCTTGGAGCGCCGCGGCATAGACGAGCCGGGTTTCATACTCTCCGAGATCTTCCGAATACGGGACGGGGCGGAAAACGACGCGAACCTTCCCGTCCCGTTCCGCAGCTTTCATAAAGACGGGCTCGAATTCCCGGCACCACCGGCAGCTGTAATTATAGTATAGAACAACCGTCAGATCCGGCTCTTCCTGTGTCCCGGATGGCGCCCAGTCCAGAACGATGCCCGGATTCGCGGCTTTCCCGTAAAGGTGGTTCAGTTCGAGAATTCGGAACCCGATCCATCCGCCGACGATAATCAACGTCGCGGCCAATCCGATATATATACCCCGCATCATCAAACTCATTTCTGCGTTTCTTTTCGAGCGTTGTCAATCGCGGCTTTCATGCCTGTATATCCCATATGTCCGCGAACGATCTGCCCGTTAATGATAAAGGCCGGCGTCCCGCTGATTCCAAGTTCCGAGCCATACCCGATCATGTCCTGTAGCCGGTTTGCAACCTCGTCAGAGTTAGCTGCCTTTTCGGTTTCTTTCGGGTCAAGTCCGAGATCCTTGACAATTTTCTTGAGATCCCCTTCGGATTTCGGTGCGCGGGAACTCATCAAAGCCGAGTGAAAATCAAAATATTTTTCCGGAGCCGCGGTATAGACCGCCAGCGCCCATTTTGCCGCATCTTCGGACAGCGCACTTAAGATCGGCATTTCGATAAAGACCACCCGGACGTTTTTATCGTTCTCGATCAGCTTTTTCACATCCGAAAACGCGCGCTTGCAATAGCCGCAGTTATAATCGAAAAACTCGACGATCGTGACATCGCCGTCCGGATTTCCGGCTATCGGAAGATCGGCGGTTTCAAAAACGCTTTCAAGCTCTTCCAGACGCTCCGCGTTTTTTTCTTCCTGTACGCGAAGATATTTCTTTTGGAGCCGTTCAATTGAGTTCGTGATCACCTCTCCGTTTTCAAGGAGATAGTCGTGAACGACTTTCTCAATAGCCTCTTTCTGTTCCGCCGAAAAAATCGCGTCGTCTTCCGCACGGGCGGACGGCCCGGACAAAACAATGACCGTGGCTGCGAGAGCTGTGAATGCCGTTCGTGAAAAAAATGTCATGCTGATCCCCTTTTCGTATTGTCTTTCGATTGGCTAGGTCGTCCTTGCCCCACAATGACCTATTCCGCAGACGGACTCAAGTTCCGCCGCGAGTCTTTTGAAGAAGCGTTCACGGTTTCCAGAAGTCTGAGCAGATCTTCAAGCTGGAGCCGCTCGGCGCTGCCCTCGGGAAAACGATCCGTCAATCCCTCCGCCCGGCGGCGGGCGTCTGCGTAACGGCCCTTGAGGAACGACTCTTCGGCAAGATACAGATGCGCGAGATCGTCCTGTCCGAGGCGCCCGTAAGCCGTGGCCAGAAGGCGGTTGGCGTAAGAGTTCCGGGGCTCCTGCCGCCGCGCGGTTTTGAGCTGTTTGACGGCTTCACGCAGAAGGGCCTCTTTCTCACGCGCGTTCCCGGCCGCGCTTTCGATCAGCGCATGGCCGTAGGCGATCCGGATCAGACCTGAATCCGGCAAGGCATTCAACGCCGATTTGTAACGCGGAACCGCCTCCTCAAGACGTCCGAAATCCATCAGAACCTGCGCCTGAAGCTCTTCAAAAAAAGGATTGGCGGGCTCACGCGCCCGGAGCGTGTCGATGAGTCGCAGGGCGTCCTCCGTCTTGTTCATGCGATAGGCCGCGATGGCCCGGGCATACAGCGCCGGAACGGAAGGGTCTCCCGTCCCGTAGTCCCAGGCGACCCGCTCGGGTGTCAGATATCCGGTGAGTTTCGCCTTGATCCGGGCGAAATCCTCTTCCCATGTTTCCGGCCAGGGGCGAGGATCCGGCATGGCGGCTGCCGCCGCGGAAAGCGCCTCGACCCGCTCGCGCGTGATCGGGTGTGTGCGCGTATAGGCGGATTGCTGCGAAGGCGGCAAGAGCTCTTCGTCTTCCAGTTTTTTCATGAAGCTGATCAGCCCGTCGGCCGGGAGCCCGGCCTTTGAGAGAAACGAGACGGCCGCCTGATCCGCCGAAGCTTCCTGGGTTCGGCTGAAGGATAAAAACCGCCGTGTCGCCATGCTTTGCGTGCTGATCGAAACGGCAGCCGCCGCCCCGCCGTCTCCGGTCGCAATCGCCGCGCCGACACCGAGCAGCATGCCGAGTATGCTTTCAAAGGACGCGCGCTCCATTGCTCCGCGCAACCGCACAAGATGCCCGCCCCGGATGTGGCCGAGTTCGTGCGCGATGACGCCGACAATCTCTCCGGGCGAGTCGGCTTTCATGAACAATCCGGTATAAAGGAAGATATTTGCGCCTCCGGCAACAAACGCATTCACGGACGGGTCCTGAACGAGAATGATATTGATCTGCTCCGGCGAGAGATCCGCCGCGCGGACAAGCGGCGTGATCCATGTTTTGAGCTTCGTCTCAATCTCCGTATCGCGGATGACAAGCGGCGTCGCTCCGGCCTGCGCCCCGCCGCCCGCCATGAGAAACAGCGCGAAAAACAGGAGAAGAAAAAGCTTTCGTTCAGAGCGCATTTTGGAAACATCTTGTAAACAGAGGGGAAAGCGCATTATCGTAACAATCGCATGAAAACATAAACTATCAGGTAATTCAGAATCCCGAAAGGTCCAGCCCGCGCTCATGATTGCCTCCTATATTTACGCTTATGTCGATCTTTTATGGATCCCGCTTGCGCTTCTCGTCGTTCATAAAGGCCAGCGCCTGATGGCGACCGGGTTCATCCTGTGCTGCGCGTTCGCGCTCCGGCTTCAGGTCGAGATGCTGGATTCGATCGGCCGCCCGCAAGGCATTTTCAGCTTTTTCGAGACCGACCCCTATATCCGGGGACTGGTGACTTATAGCGGCGTCATCGCGCTTTTCCTGATCCTCAGCTATTTTTCGCCGCGCGTATACGCGATGCTCTATCTGGCGGCCGGGCTGTCTTTGTTTATCCTTGCGGCCTGCATAACAACAATGGTGATGGTCCTGTGAGCCGAAACAAACCCAAAACCCGCGTCAAGACGGCCAGAGGCCGCAAAAACGCCTCGACCCGCTGGCTTCAGCGTCAGCTCAACGACCCTTATGTGTCGGAGGCGCAACGGCTTGGCTATCGCTCCCGTGCGGCGTTCAAACTGATCGAGATTGACGAGAAGCTCGACCTTCTCAAACCCGGAAAGCGGATTGTCGATCTCGGCGCGGCACCGGGGGGCTGGAGCCAGATTGCCGGGCAGCGCGGCGCGGCAAAAATCGTCGCGCTCGATCTCCTCGAGATGGACGAGTTGCCGGATGTGACCTTCCTTCAGATGGATTTCATGGATGACGATGCGCCGGACCGTCTGCGCGGGGCCCTCGGCGGTCCGGCGGATCTCGTCCTGTCCGACATGTCGCCGAACACGACCGGGCATAAGCAGACCGACCACCTCAAGATCATGGTGCTCGTCGAGGCGGCCTATGAGTTTGCCTGTGAAATTCTTAATCCCGGCGGGATTTTTCTCGCCAAAGTCTTTCAGGGCGGCGCGGAACGCGACTTGCTCGCCCGCATGAAACGCGACTTCACGAAAGTGCGCCACATCAAACCCCCTGCGTCCCGCTCCGATAGCGCCGAGCAATATGTCGTGGCGGAAGGGTTCCGGGCGCATACCCAATAAGACGGCGGAAGAGATCTAAAGATACAGGGTAATCGCTTGAAAAAATTCGATCACACTAACTTTTTGATATAATTAAATTTCGTCATCCTCTGGCCAGGCATCGCTTGAGTCCGGAGGATCCATTCATCCGTTTGCGAAGACTTTGAAATGGATCCTCCGCCTTCGCGGAGGATGACGGAGCTAAAACAACCCGTTCGATTCTCTCCCTTATAGGGCCGGATCGTGAGCTCTTTTAATATACCTTGCAAATTGTCCGTTTCATGTACAATTTGCAAGATAAATTCGCGTGATAGATTGTGAAGGACCTCAGTTCATGTCGCACACCTCCCCCGCCCTTGAGATTGCCCGGACGCTTGTCAGCTATCCGAGCGTGACGCCCGTGGATGCCGGCGTACAGGACTGGATCGCGCATCGGCTGGAGCGTCTGGGGTTTACCTGTACGCACCTGCATTACGGTGAGGTGCAAAACCTGTTTGCGGTTCTGGAGCCGAAAGCGAATACAAACACAGCGAAACAGGGCCGGCATTTTTGTTTTGCGGGTCATACGGATGTCGTGCCGCCGGGGCCGGAAGGGCGGTGGACTCATCCGCCGTTCGGCGCGGTCGTGACCGGCGGCAGGCTCTACGGCCGGGGGGCGGCGGATATGAAAGGCAACATTGCCTGTTTCATTGCGGCGGTCGAACAGTATGTCGAAACATACGGCCCGCCTTGCGCGCCGCTCTCGTTCCTGATTACAGGCGACGAAGAAGGCCGGGCGATCGACGGAACGCGGCGCGTTCTCGAATGGCTCGACGCGCGCGGGCCGGAGGCCATGCCGGATGCGTTTCTGGTCGGGGAGCCGACCAATCCGGTTTGTCTCGGAGAGCAGATCAAGATCGGCCGCCGGGGGTCGATGACAGGACATTTGCGCGTACAGGGAAAGCAGGGCCATGTCGCCTATCCGGACAAGGCACGGAACCCCGTTCCGGATATGCTCCGTCTTCTTGCCGCGCTGGATGCGCTGGTTCTCGATGAGGGGAACGCACATTTCGAGCCTTCTAACCTGGAGATAACGACCGTTGACGTCGGGAATGCCGCCGAGAACGTTATTCCGGGTGACGCCTGCGCCACGTTTAACGTCCGCTTCAACGATCTCTGGGACGCGGAAACTCTGGCTCCGCATATCCGGAAGACTCTTGACGAGGCCGGGATCTCTTATGAACTTGATATGACGTGCAGCGGCGAAAGTTTCCTGACCGCGCCGGGGCCGCTCACCGAAATTGTCGCGGCGGCCGTCGCGCGCGAGACGGGCCGGACCTCCGCCCTGACGACCGGCGGCGGGACGTCCGATGCCCGCTTTATCAGCCGGTACCGTCCCGTCGTCGAATTCGGCCTCGTCAACGAGACCATTCATCAGATTGATGAGCACGTTGCGATCGCGGATCTCGACACCCTTACAGCCGTTTATGTCCGGATTTTGACGTTATGGTATGCGTGATTTCGGATAATTTAGCAAAACAACATGCAACACGGCAAAGAATCCGGGTTAATGCCTCCCCGATCGATTCAGTTTTTTGTCATTGCGAACGACCAACGGGAGTGTGGCCATCCGGAAATTTGGCCAGAAAATGCCCCCATGGCTGGCTCATCAGCGAATTATTGAACCTGCACAGCAATGACGGATGGAGAAAATTAACCCGCATTCTTTGCCGTGTCTCTTTCCGTTTCCCCTTTTCTTCGCGAAAAAAGGCGCTATATTCAACTGAAGTGAGTATGGGTCCTAACAACAAGGTATGAGGGAAACATGGAACCTGACAGATCGCATCCGCATTACGCCGCATCCGCACAAAACCCGGGAATCGCGACATATGATACGGGATTGCGCGCCCATTTCCAGCGCGTCTATAACATCATGTCTTTCGGGCTTGTCGCCACAGGACTTGTTGCATGGGGCGTTTCCCAGAGTGAACAAATGGTGACGATGATCGCGACGACTCCACTCAAATGGATTGTCATGCTGGCTCCGCTGGCTTTTATCTTTTTCGGCTTCACTCCAGCCCGGATGCGCACGATGTCGTTTCAGGGACTGGTCGGGCTCTTTACAGGGTTCAGTGCCCTGATGGGACTGTCTCTGTACTACATTTTTCTGTTGTATAGCGGACAGGATATCGTGCGGGTCTTCTTCATCACAGCCGGGATGTTCGCTGCAACATCCATTTACGGCTATACAACCCGCAAAGACCTCTCAAGTCTCGGCTCCCTGATGTTTATGGGCCTGATCGGGATCATTATCGCGTCAGTCGTAAACCTGTTCATGCAGTCCGACATGCTTCACTTTGTGATCTCCGTGATCGGCGTTGCCGTCTTTACGGGCCTGACGGCCTGGGATACACAGAACATCAAGGAAACCTACGCCCTCGAAAACGGCGAATCCGGAAATGCCCGGCTTGCCGTTGCGGGCGCTCTCAGCCTATATCTGAATTTCATTAATCTGTTCGTGATGCTTCTGCAACTTCTGGGTAACAGAGACTGACCCGGACAAAACACATACAAGAGAATGGACCCGCGCGAATGCGCGGGTTTTTTTATGCCTTTGGACCATTCAAAGTTGCAGAATGAAAATTCTATGCTAACCTGAAGAGCATGACAAACGATCCTAAACAGCACCGGATTCTCCTTGTCGAGGATACATTATCACTCGGCGAAATGTACAAAACATATCTCCAGAAACACGGATACGATGTGACTTTCGTCGCAACCGGCGAAGCGGCCTTGCAAGCCGTTGAAGATGATCCGGGATATCATCTTGTCCTGCTTGACCTGAAACTTCCGGATATGAGCGGCCTTGATGTTTTCCAGGAATTCAACAAACGCGATTTCAAGGCGCCCGTCATTGTGATTACAGGCCACGGCTCGGTCAATACCGCCGTTGAAGCCATGCGCTCCGGAGCGCAGGATTTTCTCGTTAAACCGTTTACGATCGAGCGCCTGGGAAATTCTATCCGCATCCAGCTTGAGAAACACGCCGCATCCAATCATGACAATCCAACAAAAACCGATGCGCCTCCATCTCCCGGAACGGAGTCCGAGTCCGACGCCGCGCAGGCGTCTTCTTCCCCCCTCCTGACGCGTGAGGTCAGAGTCGTCGACAAAAATTTCGGCGGTTTTATCGGAACCTCCGCCGTTATCCAGAAAGTCTATGCCCTGATTGAAAACGCCGCACGCAGCACGGCAACCGTCTTTATTACCGGCGAATCCGGAACGGGGAAAGAGCTCTGCGCCGAGGCCATTCATAAATATTCGAGCCGCAAGAACCGTCCGTTTGTTCCCATCAACTGCGCCGCGATCCCGCGCGACCTCATGGAATCCGAATTATTCGGACATGTCAAAGGGGCATTTACCGGTGCAATCGCCGACCGCGACGGTGCCGCAGCTCTGGCCAATGGCGGCACCCTGTTCCTTGATGAAATCGGGGAAATGGATCCGAATATGCAAACGAAACTTCTGCGGTTTCTCCAGAATTTTGCTTTTCAGAAAGTCGGCGGCAACCGGCTGGAAAAAACGGACGTCCGAATTATCTGCGCAACGAACAGGGACCCCCTGGAAGAAGTTTCAAAAGGCCGTTTCCGGGAAGATCTCTATTACCGCCTGTATGTTATCCCGATCCATATGCCACCGTTACGGGACCGGGGACATGACATTCTCGATCTTGCTCTCATGCTTCTGCGCCGGTTTGCAGAAGAAGAAAAAAAGCCCTTCCGTGAAATCACCCCTGCGGCCGAATCGTCTTTGCTCAATTATAGATGGCCGGGCAATATCCGTGAGCTTCAGAATATGATTCGAAATATCGTGGTGATGCATGACAGCGAGTTTATCACGCCGGACATGCTTCCGCCCCATATCCTGAATTATACACCGGAGCAGCCGGTCCCGGCTTTAGATCATGGCCATGGCACAGGAACGCAGACCGGGATCACCGCGAGAGTTGCCTCCCCCGGACCTCTCTCCGGACGCATTCTTCCTCTCTGGGAAATTGAGAAAAATGCGATCGAGGACGCAATTGCACGTTGCGCCGGGAACATCCCTCGCGCCGCCGCCCTTCTGGAAGTTTCTCCGTCAACGATCTATCGCAAACGCGCGCTCTGGGAGAACGGATCACACGATACGGAGGACGGCGAAACCGAATTGTCGGAAGGACATAGCGGCGGATAACTTCTCCCAAAGGGAAAACTTTCCTGTTTGTAAAAATTGTGCTTGAAATCTGATCCGCACATGGTAAAACTCATGCGCATTCAATGAAGGGCCCGTAGCTCAGCTGGGAGAGCGTCGCAATGGCATTGCGAAGGTCGTCGGTTCGATCCCGATCGGGTCCACCACCCTTCGTCCTTACAGGTCTCGGGAGGCTTACGCCAGTAGTTGGTGGGCGTCGTACGTCTGAGGCATTTCTCCGACATCAGGGAATTCCAGACATTTGTCTGATTGTGCCCTAAAAACTATACCGCACACCCGCATAGACGTTCGTGTTGTCTTCGAGCTGGCCGAAGAAGGTATGGCGTTTGTGGCCCCAGAAGACATTCCCGCCGGCTTCGACGTTCCAGCGGTCGTCGATCTTGTAATGGACTTTCGGGCGGACGTAGCCGTCCCGCTCGGTCGGTGACCAGAAGTTGAAGAGCGAGAGTGTGAGGTTCTGGTTCATCAGCGTTTTGGTCAGGCTCACCGTGTAGACCTGCCGGTTTTCGTCGGGCAACGGTGCGCCGGGCGGGCTTATGCGCTGGTGCCGGTCGTAATGCCGGGTTTTCTCCAGATAAGCCTGAAAGCCGCCGGTCAGTTCATGCGCGAGTTCCTGCTCATAGCCGAGCAAGATGCGGATCTGGTCGTTTGTGATTGTGAGATCGTCCCCGCCGTCGTCATCCAGAGAATCATACCAGGCGAGCTCGATATTCCCGATCCCCGCGGCAACAGGCCCGCGCAAGGACGCGCCATAGACCCGAAGGCGCGGGAACCAGACGCGCTGCTCTAACGGCAATTGCCCCTGCGGATTTTTCCAGTAGCCGTCATAGAAATAAAGCGCGGCTTCCGTGCCGCTGAAATTCCGGTACAGGCGCGCGGCCCATTCATCCTCTCCGAACCATGCGCTGCGCATGTCGGCGCGTACGGGATCGGCCGTCCCGGTGAGAGTTCCGGCAAAGGGGTTATAGACGCTGACTCGCCGGCCGTCGGCATAGCGGTCCGCATCGAAATTCGGCGTATACACGACATCGAGATTTGCAAGGCCGGTGAAGAAAGACGTTTTGAGCGCGTCGGACGGAGCTTTGAGATATTCCAGATCCCGGCCGATAAAGAAAGAATCATAATCTTTGGGGAACATATCATTGAGGAAGAGCAAATCTCCCGTCCCCCATGTGAGGACCTGCCGCCCGAGTTTGAGATCCATGAAATCCGTCGCGCGCCAGCTTACGAAGGCCTCACGGAGATCGATCACGCCGTCGCCGGTCTGGAGATCCACGCCGTACCGCCCGGCCACGGGATCATAGAGAAGATCCGTCGTGACGCGCGCACTGACGGTGTTCCAGTGCTTTTCAGCCTGAAGCTGGAGCCGGGCCTCGCCGAGGCTCGCCTCTTTTTCGAGCGGCGTCTCGTTCCACCGGACCCCGCCGCGCACTTCAAAAAATCCGGTGAGATCAAACGGCAGGGAGGAAGACCCTTCTTCATATATGTTCTCATCATCGCCGCCGAAATCCGGCAGCGGCGGCGGCACGTCCTCCGCGCTTTGTGTGCTTCCGCCCAGCCCCGCCGGCAGAGACGGCATTTGCGCATAGGCGGGAGTCGCCGCAAACATGAGAACGGCGACAGAACAGGATTTTAAAAACATCGAAATCCCGAAATTTATATCGCGCCTTGAAAAACAGGTGCTTTTCATCTGGCGAGATTTGGTGTCCGGGATCTCTGTCAGGAGGCCCCGGCTCTGCGCAAAATCTCCGCCTGCGCGGAGTTTTTGCTTGTCCGGGGTTGCGAACCTGATGACGGGAGATGAAACGGATTTAATCATGCGCGTGTCCTTAAATGTATTGTCATTCCCGCGAAGGCGGGAATCTTCATGTCATAAGCCGGAAGATGCCCGCTTCCGCGGGCATGACGTGCAAATATTTTACAAAAACAATCATTTCAAATACCGGCGCGGGGGATTGCGGAGGTAACGCTCTGTGAAGACATCCGGCAAACCGACATTATAGGTGACATCCAGAAATGTCTGAACCGTTTCCCCGCCGCTGCGCAGGTCTTTCATGCGCGATTGCATGACGGTCGGAAAGCCGTCGATCGTCTCGACTTTTTCGACACTGTTCTCGCGGTATTTCCGGCCTTTGGCGTCAAAAAATTCGGTTTTGACCGGGATGAATGTCGCTTTGTGGATATAGTTTTTGTACCAGGAAAATTCGACGCTTCCCGGATCGACCGGCACGCTTTTCAGGATGTAGTAATCATCCGTTTCTTCCAAAAGCTCGTGATGGTCTTCTTCCGGGTTCCGGCCGGAGACGTCTTCATAAAAGTAATGGGAGCCGACAAAACTCGTCCGCTCGTCGCTCGCCGCGATCCGTTTTACAAGGTCGAGAGCCGGGAGGTAGAGCCAGCGATCGTCATCCGCGCCGACATGTTTCCAGACCAGAAACGCCGTTTTATCAACATCCGCCGGGCGGCTGAAATAGACGTAGAATTTTTGTTCTCCCTCGTCCGCACCGTCCGGATCGACATCCTTACGGAGGATTGTGAATTCGCGCGAGCGTTTGCGGCCCTGAGCGTCGGTGATGACCATCCGCACGGAGGCGCGGCCGTCCTCGCCCTGAAAGTAAGAGACATGATTGGCCTTGTCGACGATTTCGTCGACGCTCATCTTTGCGGCCTGAGCGGTGCCCGTCCCCAACAGCAGAATAGCGGCAACCCCTAAGAAAAACTTCATGACGTCTCTCCCTTCTTCTTGAACAGATATTTTTCCAACAGTTTGATTGTGGCCGGCAGGATCAGCAGGCTCGCGATTCCGGCGAACAGCAAAATAGCCGAAATGAAGAAGCCGACCGTTTTATACGGCACAAGCGGCGCGGCCAGAAGCGGCAGGAAGCCGACACCGATCACGATAACGTTCCGCGTGATCGCCCGGGCGGGCTCCCCAAAGACGGGACCGATTGTCTCTTTCCATGACGGATAATTCGCAGCCATTTCCCGGGATCGCGCAAGGAAGTGGATCGCGTAGTCGACGGCGAGCCCCAGCGAAAGCGAGGAGAGAACCGCGACGGGCATATCGTAATCCTTCCCGACAAGGCCGATGATCCCGTAGATAAAGGCAATCGTGACCGTGAGCGGAATCATGCACAGGGCTCCCCACAGAATCGAGCGGAACAGGACGGCCATCATCGCGAGGACGATCGCAAAAGACCCCAGGAATGCGCTGACCATACCGCTGACCATTTTGGCCTGCCAGACCGTGTTGATGTAGGTCAGGCCGAACCAGTTATGATCGAGCGCAATCGGCATGTCGTGGGTTGCGAAATACGCCTCGACATCGGCGACGACTTCATTCATGTCCTTGTTGTCTCCGCTTTTGAGCTGAAGCCACAGGACGGTCTTGTCATAGGCCGGCGTTGTGAAGTGCCACAGATCGTCCGGCCGGTGCGAGTTCTGATAGGTGATCAGGGTCTGCGCCACTGCCGCGCGCGTGTCCGGGATCCGGAACGCTTCTTCCTCCCCGAGGAACAATTCGCGGTGAACTGTTTTCACGATGTCGGGCAGTGCGTTGATTTTCCCGACGCGGCCGGTCCCGACCAGATAATCCTGCACGTCTGATAACGCACGCAGAAGCTCGGGATCTTTGAAGATCTCTCCGGCGGCATTGGCATCGTCGATCAGGATCGAGATGTTATCCCATGCCTCCCATTCGGAGTCGCTTCCGGCGTTATCGCTCCTGCCGTAGACGTATTCGCGCAGCGCATCAAAATCTCCGCCGGATTCGTTCCATTGTGCCAGAGCCTCTTTCGCTGCGGGGGTGTTCATTTCCTCCAGCCCTTCGCGCAAAGTCTTGTCGACGTGGACGGCGGCGGGCTCTTTCGGGCTCAGTTCCAGATAGGCCATGTAGGTCCCGGCAAAGCGTTCGTTGAGCTCCCGGTCCGCGACGCGAATATCATGGCTCTCCGTAAACCATTTGACCGGGTTGTCGTTAATCTGGATTTTCGAGATCCCGTAAGCCGCGACACCAATCAGAACCAGCACGCCGGCAAGGATCAGTTTCGCATGCGCATAAGTGAAGGGGCCGAGGCAGGCCAGAAAACGCCCGCAATTGACCGGGCTGTGCTCGAGACCGAAATCCCCGAATTTGTCTTCACGCATCAGCATGATATAGGCGGGGATCAGCGTGATCGTCAGGAACCAGGCCAGCACGACCCCGAGCGCAATAAAGATCCCGAAGACCTGCACGGGCGGGATCGGCGTAAAGGCGAGAGAGCCGAACCCGGCAGCCGTCGTCAACGTCGTAAAGAGCATCGGCTTGCTGAGCTCTCCCATGACATGTTCGAGCGTCTTGCGGCGATCCTTGAATGCCGGGTAGCGGTCGAAGAAGTCCGAGAGAATATGCACCGCATCCAGAACGGCAATCGGCATGATGAAGACCGGAATCATGGAACTCATGATATGGACCGTATTTCCGGTCATGACGAGTGCGCCCATCGTGATGATCACAGAGACCATCGCCACAATCATCGGCGAGACGACGAGGGAAACTTTCTGGAAGAACAGCCACATCAGAAGGAAAATAAGAACCATCGCCATTGGCGCGGAGACCGCCATCTGTATAAACATCTCAACGCCGAACGTATCCTGCGCGACAGGCAGGCCCGTGATGTGATAGGTTTCTTCCCCGTCAAACGTTGCGATTTTCTCCCGCAGGGACTGCGAGACACGGTAGCTGATATCCTTGCTGACGATCGGCACGTACAGAGCCAGAGATTTCCCGTCATCGGAGACGAGCGTGTTGTTGAGGAACGGGATGTGTCCGGCCTTGTCCGAGACGGCCTGCGCCGCCTCTTCGGTATCCGGCGGCGTTTTCATGAGCCATTCGAAACTGACGGTTCCCAGGCCTGCCTGTTCGATGTTGTCGACCGTCGACGGCGCGATGATGTCGCGCTCAATCACGCCCTCTATTCCTTTGGCGTATTCGGTCAGTTCATAGACATGCGCGAGGGTTTTCGGATTGAAGACGCCGCTTTCGTGGTTTTTGTCGATCACGCCCACCACGATGATATCGTTCAGGCCGTATTCGGCTTTCCGGTCGTTGTGGAAGACCCGGACCGGTTCATGCGGGGAGAGCATGTTCTCCGGGTCCGTATCGACTTTCAGGGCAGGGAGAAAAGACACACGGTCCGGCCACAGGCTCGGCGCGGCAACGCCCACCACAAAAAAGACACTGACAAGCGCCGCGAGGATCATCGCCGCTTTCGGACGCCGCACCGCGGCTTCACTTAAAATCTGCATCTTTTCACGTCTCCTTTCTTAATTTATTACCGTCAATTGCGAGGAAGCAATCCAGAATTTTACTGGATTGCCGCGCTCCCTCTGGTCGCTCGCAATGACGGCAAAATCATTTTACTTCCCACTCTTCAACGCCCGGACGATGGTTTCGTCCGGAATTTCACGTTTGCGGATCCCCATCAGCCGCAGCATGTATTTCTCATGAACCGGCGAAATCGAGCCTGTTTTGATTTTGCGCAGGAAATACCATTCGAACAGAACTTTGAGCCAGTGGACCCATTTTCCGCCTTTCATCCATGCGACGTTCCGCGGCGGCAATTGCGGCAGGGCCACAAAAGCCACACCCGTATTCCCCATATCTGCCAGACAAATCGCGTTCATCGCGGCGCGGTGCGTCGGCGCATGCCCGCGGCAAACATCGAGAATGTTATGCGCGGTCGCGGCAACCATGGACTCGATCATGTAGCCGGTTTTCGGCACGCCGACCGGCACCGGCGTTTTTTCGAGCGGCGGAAGGGCAACGCAAACTCCAACAGCGAAAACATTCGTGAAAACCGGGTTTTGCTGATACTCGTTTACAAGAATGAAGCCTTTCTCGTTCACAAGATTTTTGTTGCCTCGTACGGCATCCACCCCGGCAAAGGGCGGCAGCATCATCGAATACGCGAACGGGAGTTCAAGCGTTTCGATGACTTCGCCAAACTCGTCATGGCGTTTGACGTGCATGACGCCTTTCTCGACTTTCTCGACGCTGGCATTGCAGATCCATTTGATATCGCGCTCGGCGAGCTTGTCTTCGAGCATGCGTTTTGAATTTCCGACACCGCCAAGACCGAGATGCCCGATATAAGGCTCTGACGTGACAAAGGTCATCGGGACCTTGTTCCGGATTTTGCGCAGAACCAGATCGCGGTCCATGATGAAAGCGTGTTCATAGGCCGGGCCGAAACAGGAGGCGCCCTGTACGGCGCCGACGATGATCGGGCCGGGGTTTTTGACAAAATCATCCCACGTTTCTTTCGATTTTTCGGCATGGTCGACGTGGCAGACGGACTCCGTGTACCCGCCATGCGGACCGAGCCCCGGAATTGCGTCAAAGGCCAGCTTCGGGCCGGTCGAGATGACAAGGTAATCATAGGATATTTCCTGACCGTCGTTCAGTTCGACCATGTTCTTGTCCGGGTGAACACATTTCGCACCGACCGGAATAAAGTCTATTCTCCGCTTCTTCATGTATTTTTCGAGCGGAAGCTCTATCTGCTCGCGCTTGCGCCAGCCGACACCGACCCACGGATTGGACGGCACGAAATGGAAAGTCGGTGAATCGGAAATCAGCGTAATTTTATGCGCATCTTTCCGCGTGCAGACCACCCGCATGTCCAATGCCATCGACACGCCGCCGACTCCGCCGCCCAATACTACGATATGTGCCATCCTTTGACTCCCAATGCTTGCTCAGATGAGGGGTTATTTAAAAGCCTCCCCCGGCTTCAGTCCGAGCTTCTTCAGAATCATCGCAAGAGGGCAAAACCCCGTGAACGCTGCCTGAAGCATGTTCAGACCGACGAAGCCGGTCAGGAAGAACCAGTACGGGCTGACAAGCAGTCCAAGACCGAGCGAGATTAAAATCATGCCTCCCGCGAAGGCGAAAATGAAACGGTCTATGTTCACTGTTTTGTTCCTCATGTGATTGCCCCTTTGCTTATGTGAATTCTAATTTATTTTTCTTTAATTTAAAAAAAATTAATATTATAATATGAACCGAATCTCCCCGATGTCAAGAGTGCGGATAAACAATGAAATCCCCCGAAGAATTGAACAGCGCCGTTAAAACATTGAAAATTCTGTCTCATCCGGTCCGGCTGAACATTGTGTGCCGCCTTTTGGAGGCTCGGGAAATGAGCGCCGGGCAAATCGCCGCGTTGCAGGCCGAACATGCCAGTCAGTCCCAGGTCTCCCAGTATTTGAAACTTCTTCGTGAGCATGGTGTCGTGAGCGCGCGTAAAGACGGACATTTTGTCTACTACCGGCTCGCCTCCCCGCAAATCCGGACCCTGATGGAAACCATGCACAGGCTTTACTGTAGCGAGCCATGATACGGATTGTCGCATCCGCTCTGTTCAGCCGTTCAATGATTGATTAAGATCGAAGAAACACCCTCAACGAACAGGATGAATCCGATTCATGATCCGGGAAAACTCTATGAAATCCGCTCGTTTTCTCTGGAGACTCCTGACGGGTCCCGCCATTCCGTTTTATACTCTCCCCTATCTGATGGGCCTTCTGATCGCCGGAACGATCGCGCATAAAAGCATCGGATCGTATGCCGCGCAGAGTCTTTTCTTCGAATCGTGGTTTTTGCATACCGGCATGATTCCAATACCGGGCGTGCGGACCGTCCTGACGCTCCTGTTCGCCGGATTGCTCGCGCGCACGGTCTCAACATTCCTGACATTCCCGTCACCGGGGCCTTCTGCACAAACATTAAATATGAAAACGCTCGGAGCCCATCTCTGTCATCTTGGCATCCTCGTCCTTCTTCTGGGAGGCATTCTATCCTCTTCCGTTTCGGTAGACGGAATCCTTACTCTCAAAAACGGGCAAAAATCACACATATATGTTGATAATGAGCACGGACAAGAAACAAGAACATGGCAACTACCATTCGAGGTCGAACTGACAGCGTTTACGATACAAACCTATCCGGGAAGCCGAAAAGCCCGAAACTATATCAGCGACATTAAACTCTACGCCGAAGGAAAGACATTCCCGGCACAGATCTCCATGAACCGCCCCCTAAGGTATAACGGATACAGCATCTATCAGTCCGGCTTCACCGATGCAGAAAGCAGCACGGCAAGCATTCTGACCGTTGTCCGGAATCCCGCTTCCCCCCTTCCTTACATTTCCGGTATCCTTATTGTCTGCGGATTGGTCCTTCATCTCCTTTCCCGGAGAAACGGCCGCAAAACTGAGAAGGGAATGCCGCAATGATCCCTTTCCCGAAACCGGTCCGCAGAACATTTCTTGTTTTTTTGATGATGCTCCTCCCTTTATGCGGCGGAGGACGTGACCTGTGGGCTCATCTCGAACATGAAGCTTCCACTGGGAAGGTGGATCTTACACATTTCTCAGAAATTCCCGTTCTTTACGACGGCCGCATAAGGCCGATGGACAGCTTTGCGGAGCTTGTCCTCTACCGGATTTCCGGATCAAAAACATGGAACGGGCGCCCCGCAGTGGAATGGCTGGCCGAGACCCTGTTCGATCCGGCGCGGGCCCTGCATATGCCGGTTATAAGGGTCGAGCGTCCGGAAAAATACAACCTGCCGCAAAGGGCAAACCGCCTGTACACACAAACGGAAGTCGCACGAAGTCTGACAGCCAGAAAAAAAGAGCTTAAAAATTTTGTAAAAGAAAAGGACATTTTTTCCCTTCTGGAGGCGCAGCAGCTCCATCTGCAGCTTCTCCGGAGCCTGTCCATGATGGCGCCGTTACCGGTTGAACTCACGCACGACAGCATGGTCCGCCTGTTTCCAGACGGTGCGCCCCAAACTTTAAATTTTCTGAGTACTTTCCCGGCACATGACGCGGTAAAAAAAGCCGCAGCCGATATTTTTGGCAGAAAAGGCGAAGATCTTTCGGAATATACCCCTACAGAAAAAGGAATCGTCTCGTTCGCCTGGCAACTCGGGCAAATCCAGAACGGCGGGCAGGCGAATAAAATTTTAAAAATCCTTCCCCCGCCCCCGGGAAGTTCGCAAAAGGAAAAAAAATGGCAGACGCCATGGCAATATCTTCTTTCCGAAAACCATGACGATGACAGCAGGGCATTGCTTGAACTGTTAAAAGATATGTATTTATCCTATGAAAATGGTCATTATCTTCATTTCCATGCCGCCGGTGCCGGGTTCTCCCTCGCGATCGGACATAAATTCTGTCAGGCAGACTGCCAATACAAACTCCAGGCCGAAACCCTTCATCGCCGCCTTGCACCGCTTGACTACGCGCTCTACGGCTATAGCGGCGCGCTCGCCTTTATCCTGATAGCCGCTGCCGTCAGGTTCCGAAGTCAAAAAAGCGGCACGGATTCGTGCATCTATGCCGAACGGGGCGCCCTGATTCTGACGGGCTGCGCGATGCTTTGCCACGCAGCGGATCTCGGGCTTCGGACATACATCCTTGAGAGACCTCCGGTCGGCACTCTTTATGACACCGTTGTTTTTATCTGCTTTGCCATGCCGTTCGCCGGATTTCTTTTGGCGGCGTTCAAAAAAACGCCCTTTATATTCCCGTTTGTACCGCTCTGTGCCGCCGGGGGCCTTCTCATCGCGCAAAACATCGAACAGCCGGACATTCTGGGCGTCCTGAGCGCCGTCCTGAACACAAATTTCTGGCTTGCTCTCCACGTCATCTGCATTTTACTGGGCTATGCAGCCTGCCTGCTCGCAAGTGTTCTGGCACACACAGACATGTTCCGCCGGGTTTTCAGTCATGCTACGCCAACAGAAAATAGCAGGCTGTTACATTTTATTGCGCTAAACGGGCTTGCCCTGACTGCCGCAGGAACGCTTCTCGGCGGGTTCTGGGCGGATCAGTCATGGGGCCGTTTCTGGGGCTGGGATCCGAAAGAGAACGGAGCGCTCCTGATTATTCTCTGGCTGACCTGGGTTCTACACGGACGGATTGCCGGAAAAATCGGCGATACAGGCTTTCAGGCGGGGATCGCGTTGACCGCCGTTATCGTCGCCCTTTCCTGGTTTGGCGTGAATCTTCTTGGCGCCGGGCTCCATTCTTACGGATTTACCTCGGGACTTGCCTACGGCCTTGCTGCATTCTGCACGTTTGAAATTTTGTTGGTCGGCAGCCTGTGTCTTGTTCTCAAGAAAAAAGAAAAGCGGAAATAGCTGATTATGCCATGCTCTTTTTCAAGGCACATTCGATATGGATTTTCGTCGTATCGAATAACGGCACGGCGGAGTCTGCCTGATCAACCAGCGTTGTGATCTCCGTGCAGCCGAGAATGATCCCCTGCGCACCCTTCCCGATCAGGCCCGCCATGATTTTCCGGTAGGCTTCTCTGGAATCCTGTTTGATAATCCCGTGGCAGAGTTCGTCGTAGATGATGTCGCTTACAATCTTCCGGTCCGCCTCATCCGGGACGATGGCCTGAATTCCATGTGCTTTTAGCCTGTCTTTGTAAAAATCCAGTTCCATTGTATATACGGTCCCGAGTAATCCGACGGAGGTCATCTCCCGTTTCGTGATTTCGTCGGCCGTGGCATCCGCCAGATGCAAAAACGGAATGCGGATCGCCTTTATGATCCGATCTGCGGCCATGTGCACGGTGTTTGATGCCAAAATGATAAAATCGGCTCCGGCCTTTTCGAGTGCCACAGCCTCGGCAGCCAGCATTTCCCCCTGCGTATCCCAATCGCCTTCCGCGCAGAGACGGACATAGTCATCGAAATCGACAGAAGACAGCAAATTTTTGCGCTGTGATGACCGCCCAGTTTCGCCTGAATGCCGGCATTGAGCCAAGTGTAGTATTTCGATGTCGATTCCGGCGAAAGCCCGCCGATAATTCCGATTGTTTTCATGTTTGTATTTCTTTTTTCGTCGGGTCTGTTTTTACACAAGATCTACGCAATGCGAATTTCACTTTTCTCATACCAATTCTCATTCAATGAATGAGAAACGGTATCATATGGGAAGAGGTCGTAAGCTTTTTGTGAAACAGGAGGCGAACGAGTGAGTTGCATGAAAAATAGATGAATCGCGAAGGCGCGAAGTTTTCGCAAATCTCTTCGCGTCTTTGCGTCTTCGCGATTCAAAAACAGTTTATCCATTCATCGCAATTCTATCTGCCCCTCACAAAATATATCCACCCCTCACCCAACCCTCTCCCCACAAGGGAGAGGGTTTTTACGCGCGTTTATTCCGCGGCCCGGGATTCTCCGCCCTGCATCAGGCCGAGGGCGGCGAGGTCGAATTTGCAGGTTTCGCCCACGCGCATGTCGCGCGCCGTGCCGCCGACTTCGACCCGGATCGAGTGCGCGCGGTCGTCGGATTCGACTTCGACCGTAAGCTGTCCGTCCTGAAGCGAGATTTTAAGCGGCGTCGAGCGGAACGACATCCGGAAGGACAGGCCGTCCAGATGATGCGGGAGTTTCGGCGTCAGGCGAAGCGTGTCCCCGACAATCTGGGTGCCCATGAAACCGCGCTGCATCAGGTCCAGCGTTCCGGCCATCACGCCCATGTGGATCCCTTCGCGGGTCGTGCCGCCCTGAATGTCGCCGACATCGCTGTTCAAGGCTTCCATGAACATGTTCCATGCGCGCTCGCGGTCAATATCGGCCGTGATGTTCGCGTGGACGATGAAGCTCAGCGTCGAGCCGTGAGACGTCCGCGGGTAGTAATAATCGATGTTTTTCCGCTTTGTGTCGTCCGTGTATTCATAGCCCAGGCGGTTGAACAACTCGCGCAATTCCTCGTCCGAGAACAGGAAGAACAGCATCAGCGTATCGGCCTGTTTGGCGAGTTTGTATTTATCCGGCGTGCTGCCTTCGGCTTTTAAGATTCGGTCCAGACGCTGGATGTTGCCGTATTTCTTGCGGTAGCCGTCCCAGTCCAGCTCTTCAAGGTTTTCGTAGCCTTCGAACTGGCTGATGATCCCGTCGTCGTGGAACGGAATGAACATTTTGTAGCTCATGTCCCGCCATTTTTCGAGCTCTTCGTCGGTGATGCCGATCGTATCGCAGAGCTTGTTTTTCCGTTTCTCCGTGAACAGGTCGAGCGTGTCGAACGACGTCTTGAAGATCCATGCGACCATCGCGTTCGTGTAGGCGTTGTTGCGCAGGCCGTGTTCTTCGCGCCCGTATTCCTGCTCGTGATATTCGTCCGGGCCCATGACGCCATGGATCTCGTAGCGGTCCCGATCGGCGTTGTAATGCGCGATCGACGCCCAGAAACGGGCGATCTCGAGCATCATGCGCGCGCCGTGCTCCCACAGAAAGTCGATGTCTCCCGTCGTTTTGTAGTATTGCCAGACATTGTAGAAAATGGCTGCGTTGACGTGTCGCTGATTGTGCGAAAGGTCCGGGTGCCATTTCCCGTCGGCCGGGTTCAGGTGGACGACCTGCGTTTCCTCGCGCCCGTCGCTGCCGCTCTGCCAGGGGTACATCGCACCGAGATAGCCGTGCTCGCGCGCGGCTTCCCGCGCTTCATCGAGACGGCGGCAGCGGTACATCAGCAACTCCCGCGTGATCTCCGGCAGGCGGAAATTCAGGAACGGGTAGATATACAGCTCATCCCAGAAAATATGCCCGCGATAGGCCTCCCCGGTCAGGCCGCGCGCCGGAACCCCGGCGTCAAGGTCCGCCGAAAACGGCGAACAGCACATGACGACATGGCAGATGTGGAAACGCAGAAGGCGCTGCGCCTCTTCCTGTCCCGGCATTTTAAAGTCGCACAGCGCCCAGATTTGCGACCAGGCGTTCGTGTGGCGTTGCAGCGCCGTCTCGAAATTGCAGACCCGGCCGACCGAAACCTGTGCGTTGACCATCGGTTCGCTGATCGCATTGTCTTTCGAGGAGTAGATCGTGACCATCTTCTCGACCCGCGCCGGCTGATCCTGATCGACATGGAACGAGAGAGACTGCTGGATGTAGTCATCCTGTTTGTAGATTTCGCTGCGGGAAGGCGCGATCGCCTGCCCGTCGTCACGGCCTGCGAAAATCCGGGTCCGGGCCGCTTTGGCCATATATGTATGGGACTGCGAGGTCCGGGTCACAATCGAAATCGTTTCATCGTTGACGACTTCCGTCTGGACGGGGCGCAAATGCCGCGATTCAAGCTGGCGGTAACGCGGCACGCCGTAGTTCAGGACGCGCCCGTCCAGCGCCGAGTGGACCGTCACTTCTCCCGACCAGTTCAGCGGCGTGATGATCCAGCAGATGGCCCCGAGATGCATTCTCTGCATGCTGATAAAACGGCGGCTTTCCAGTTTCGTTTCCCGGCCCTCGCGGTCGCGGAACGTGACGCTGCGGCAGACCATCGCCCTGTGAATATCGAATTCGTGGACGTAATCCAGAATATCGACATTGCTGAACGTCATCGGCTCGCCGTCTTCGATCTGGATCTTGAGCGGCAGCCAGTTCGGCATGTTCACAAGGTCCTCGTTAACGACCGGTTTTCCCGCCATGATCGTCGTCGCGCGATTGAACCCGCCATGCATATAGGTTCCCGGATAGTGCGGCCCTCCGGCATCCATCCATTCCGCCGCGCCGCGGGTACAGATATATCCGTTCCCGGTTGAGCTTAACGCCTCGCGGAGCGGTTCCTCTTCGGGGTTGTATCCTTCGTAACGGAGCGTCCAGAGGGTTTTGTCGAATTCCGCTTCAGTCATGGCAGACACGTCCTTTCTTTCGTTTCTTTATTGTGAGGTTTAAACTTTATTCTACGCCGTTGCCTGTTCGAGAAAGGTCCCGAGATCTTTCACGACGATATGCGCGCCGTTGTTTTTAAGCTCTTCTTCCGCATTGTGCCGGTCGATCCCGATCACGAGGCCGAAATCTCCGGCCTTTCCGGCCTGAACGCCGGAGATCGCATCCTCGATCACAACCGCCTTTTCCACCGTTGAACCCAGCATTTTGGCCGCTTCGATAAACGTATCCGGTTTCGGCTTTCCGGGAAGTTTCCTTTCCGCCGCGACAGCCCCGTCCATCTGCGCATCGAAAAGCCCCTCGAGCCCCGTGACCTTCAGGACCGTCGAGCAGTTTTTGCTGGACGTCACGACGGCGACTTTCCGTCCGCTGTCTTTCAGTTTTTTGATGAAGGTGACGGAATTATCGAACACGACCGCGCCGTCCGTTTCCAGGATCTCGTTGAAGACCGCGTTTTTGCGGTTCCCGATCCCGCAAACCGTCTCGCTTTCCGGCCCGTCCTCGGGCGTGCCCATCGGCAGTTCGATCCCGCGGGAGCGCAGAAAGCTGTCGACGCCTTCATAGCGGGGCTTGCCGTCCACATAAACCTGATAATCCGTTTCAATCGTAAAGGGGACGAATGCGTCCCCTTCTTTCTCCGCCCGCGCTTTCAGGTAATCGTCGAAAACCTGTTTCCACGCTTTCGCGTGAACGGCGGCGGTATCCGTGACGACTCCGTCAAGATCGAACAGCCATGCGTCAAAATCCTCGATCACGTTTATCTCCCTTACTTAATTCCTGTTGTGAGCATCCAAAGAGAAGGTTCCGGGACAGAGCCGGCAGCGGGAAGAACAGCGGACAGAATCTGTATGATGCGATTCGCATGCTTGAACCTTTGTTCTCTCCAGATTAATTTGTATTTTCGCGCGTTCAAGAGGCAATTTGTCCGGCTTTCGTAAAACTGTCCCGATCAGGCCGATTCAAAATGCCGCAGAACGGTTAACAATGTCTTAACATCCGGCAAGGACTTCATAAATGACGATTGCCGTCTTCGATTCCGGCATGGGAGGGTTGACCGTCCTGCATGCCTTGCAGGACCGCCTTCCCTCCCGCGATTACGTTTATCTCGGCGATACGGCGCGCCTGCCCTACGGAACAAAATCAACAGACACCGTTCACCAGTATGCACGGCGCGCGGCCGCGTTCCTGATGCCGTTTTCTCCGTCCGCGCTTGTCATCGCCTGCAATACGGCCAGCGCCGCCGCGCTCGACCTGCTCAAAGAGGAATTTTCCGCCCTGCCGGTTTTCGGCGTGATCGGCCCCGGCGCCCGGGCGGCCGCGTCCGGAGACGGTCATATTCTTATCCTCGCCACGGAGAGCACCGTTGCTTCGGGCGCCTATCCGGAGGCGATCCGCGCGATCCATCCGGGCGCTTCGGTGACGCAAATCCCCTGTCCGCTTTTTGTCGCGCTGGCCGAGGCAGGATGGACCGACGGGCCCGAGACCGAAGCCGTGATCCGCCGCACACTGCTTGAGGGAGGTATCTCCCTGCCCTTTTCGGGGACGGTTCTTCTCGGCTGCACGCATTTTCCGGTTTTGCGCGCGGCCATTCAAAATGTGTGCGGGCCGGACGCCGTCCTCGTTGATTCCGCGCAGAGCCTTGCCGATGACGTCTGCGGACGGCTCGCCGAAGATCGCGGATCCGGCAAGATCCGCTTCTTCGTGACGGACAATCCGGACCGGTTTTTTTCCATCGCACCGCGTTTCATCGGCCGGGAGATCGCGTCAGAGGATACCGAATTGTGCCGAATATAATTTGATTGTGCTCTTATCCCCATTCAGACAAGCTCTTTTGAGCCCGGAACCCTTGCTTCTTTTGTGGCGCACACACCTTCATACATATCTTCATTGTATGGCATTCGTCTTCTCATCAAAGGTAATTCGACTTCTCCCAAATGGCTTCGAGATAAATCTGGATAATATTTTTTTACGAAACCTTTAATAGCTTTAGAAAACGCGCCAAAATGGTTAACTAAATTTTTCTGGAATGCCTTTTGTGTTTCTGGCAACAGAAATTCTTTCATGAAACACCTCCCTCCTTCTCCTTGGAGAGCTATGTAACCGTTGCAGACGTTGCTGGCTCCAGAGTGGCCAAAAACTATACCGAAAGTCTCTATCGTCTTTCGTACGCTGGAATCATTAATTTTAATATCTTCACAATCAAGATCCGAGTAAATGATGATGTCGTTGTGCTCTCCAGATAATAGATGCTTCAACACTAAAATTCTTGCATAATCAGCCCTAGCGTAAAGAGCAATATTACTATCGGGATCAAATCCAGGAGATTCAGAATATTCAAAAATTTCTCTTAAATTACATATTTTTATTTTAGGCGCATCAAATAAGTAACGATGACTGTCCAGAAAAAAACGATCGGCAGCTCTCAATTGTTCAAAATCAAACCATAAATTAAATGTGATATTCTGATATTTCTTTGCATTTTTATATGTTCTTTCGAAATAATGTAAGGGTAAGCGAGTTGCACTTCTTTCTGTTCCCCTTTCTTTTGGGCATAACCAGATATAGTTGACCGAATGACATTCTGGAACAGTGCTCTTTTCAAAAGGATTTTTAACCATAACACAGATTGACAAAAAACATTAGTTATGTCAATAGATTCTTCTTCATTTTTCCAGACTTTTGGTATTATTTATAATATTTGTGAAATCATGCTTTGAATAGAAAGCCTTGCATATTCATATTGTACGTTTTGTCCCTGAAAAAACCATATTCCTCCAAATTCTGTGATTTATAAACATCTTTGTGGGTTTATTTCCTGTTTTTGATGTTTTCCTGTGCATGGGGCGGCGAATCATTTATAGTGATTCATAGATGATTCTTGTCCCTTTCTGGATGCGCTTTGACCCACACCTGTCTCGCTTCCCTTTATAGAGCACACCGTCGCCCGGTTTTCGGGATTCCCCTTTTTTCGCTTTTTCGTCCCCCTTCTCTTTTGGCTTTTTCCGCGCTTCGGAGTTTTTCCGATGCGCGTTTCTGCGTCGTTCCCTTCCAACCGAAAAGGAGACTGCCATGTCCAAAAAGACCCGCAAATTGCGTAATGCGTCGACCGAAGACAGAGAAGGGAACGTCGTTCACCCCGCATTCGAAAAGCGGAACGACTGGCATCCGCTTGACGATAAAATCGACCGGAACCGGGACAAAAGCTATGTGAAGAACGTCAAGCCCCGCTCCGAAGGGCAAGCTGAATTGATGGCCGCGATTAACGAGGCTCCGCTTACGATCGCCATCGGCCCGGCAGGGACCGGGAAGACCTATCTTGCCATTACGCTCGCCGTTGAGGCGCTGGAGCGCGGGGACGTTGACCGGATCATTCTTTCCCGCCCCGCCATGGAGGCCGGGGAGTCTCTCGGCTATCTGCCGGGGGATCTGCATGAAAAAATGGCGCCTTATCTGCGCCCGCTTTATGATGCGCTCGGCGACCGGATGGGCGGCAAGAAAGTCCGCCAGCTTATTGACGACGGGACGATCGAGATCGCGCCGGTCGGGTTCATGCGCGGGCGGACGCTCAACAATGCGTTTGTCGTCATCGACGAGGCGCAGAACTGCACCTATGCGCAGATCAAGATGCTGCTCTCGCGGCTCGGCTGGCATTCGACAATGGTCGTGACGGGAGACCCGGAGCAAAGCGATCTGCTGGAGGGCATGTCCGGGCTCGAGGATATCGCCCGGCGGCTTGACGCCATCGAGAACATCTCCGTCATCCGCCTTACCCAGGCCGATATCGTCCGCCACCCGCTCGTGGCTGAGATGCTGGATGTGATCTGACTCTTGTATCAATGCGCATCGGCCCAGGTGCCGCCGATCCCGGCTTCGGCGACGAGGGGAACGGAGAGATCCGCGATCCCCTCCATGACCTCCTTGACGAAAGAGGCGGTGCGCCCGGCCTCATCTTCGGGCACTTCAAAGACAAGCTCGTCATGAACCTGGAGGAGCATCCGGGCCCGCAAGCCCGCGGCGGGTAATGCGCTGTGCAGACGGATCATCGCGAGCTTCATGATATCGGCGGCCGTCCCCTGAAGCGGGGCGTTAATAGCCTGACGCTCGGCGAAGCTGCGTTGATTGAAGTTTTTGGAGCGGATTTCCGGCACGAAACATTTCCGCCCGTAAAGCGTTGTGACATAGCCCTGCTTGCGCGCGAGGGCTTTTGTCTTCTCCATATAGCGATCCAGCTCCGGAAACCGCTCCAGGTAGCGTTTGATGAATTCGGCGGCGACGGACGGCTCCGTCCCCAATTGACGTGCAAGCCCATAGGCCGAGATCCCGTAGATGATCCCGAAATTCACGGCCTTGGCCTGCCGGCGCTGCTCGGACGTGAGCGCATCCAGCGGGACATTCAGGACTTGCGAGGCCGTGAGCGCATGAATATCAATCCCGTCCCGGAAGGCATCCTTCAGAGCCGTAATCCCGGCCATTTCTGCGGCAAGGCGAAGCTCGACCTGCGAGTAATCGACCGACAGGATTTTCCAGCCCGGCTCGGCAATAAAGGCCGTGCGGATCTTGCGCCCTTCCTCGGTGCGGATCGGAATATTCTGCAGGTTCGGATCGGACGACGACAGCCGCCCCGTATTCGTAAGGGCCATCGAGAACGAGGTATGGACGCGCCCGGTCGCCGCGCAGATCTCGTTCGGCAGTGCATCCGTATAGGTGGATTTCAGCTTGGCGAGTTGCCGATACTCCAGCACCTGCGCAACGATCTCGTGGCCCTGTGTCGCGAGCGTCTCCAGAATATCGGCGGAGGTGGACCAGTCACCGGTCTTCGTTTTCTTGCCGCCCTGCAAGCCCATCTCGTCAAACAAAACGACGCCAAGCTGTTTGGGGGAGGCGACATTAAATTCATGCCCGGCCAGACGGTGAATATCCGCCTCCAGCGTTGCGAGCTTGGCCGCAAAATCGGTGCTCATGTTTCTCAAAACGAGCGGATCGACCTTCACCCCGCGCCGCTCCATCGCCGCGATGACGGGCACGAGCGGCCGCTCGATATCCTCATAGACCCGCGCCATCTTCTCGGAGGCGATCCGGGGTTTAAGCGCGAGATTCAGGCGCAAGGAAATATCGGCATCCTCCGCAGCATAATCGCGGGCCTTGTCCAAAGGCACATAATCGAATGTGATCCGGGACTTCCCCTTGCCCGCGACATCTGCGAAATGAATTGTCTTGTGCCCGCACAAAAGCTCGGCGAGTTCATCCAGTCCATGCCCGTGCGTCGATCCGTCGAGCACATAGGACATGAGCATCGTATCGTCGACCGGAGAAACCTCGATCCCGAAGGCGTTGAACATCTGAAGGTCGTATTTGAAATTATGCCCGGTCTTCAAAACACCCGGATCCTCAAGCAAGGGCTTCAGCATCGCCATCGCCGCGGCCGGGTCCATCTGTGCCGGGATTTCGCTTTCCGCCGGATCGGAGAGAAGGTCCTGCGGCGCGCTTTTATGCCCAAGCGGAAGGTAGGCAGCCTTGCCCGGTGTGCAGCATAACGACACGCCGCAGAGATCTGCCTTGGCGGGTGTCAGATGCGTCGTCTCCGTATCAACCGCGAGAAGGCCCGCCTCCCGCGCTCCGTCGATCCATGCCTGAAGCGTTTGCGCCTCCGTGATCAGGCTGTATTCCGTTTTGATCTCTTTTTCCTGCGCCTGTCCGGCATCGCCCTTTTCGGAAGAAGAAGAGGAAGGAGACGCGCCGCCGCCAAGACGGGCGAGAAGCGCGCGAAACCCCATGTCTTCGAGAAAGGCTTTCAGGTCCGGCGTATCCAGCGGGCGCGGGGACATGCCGTCGAACGGCACAGGCAACGGCGCATCCGCATTCAGTGTGACAAGCTGCTTTGAAACCCGCGCGTCCTCCGCATGTTCCGTGAGCGCTTCGCGGCGTTTGGGCTGTTTGATCTCTCCGGCGCGCGAGAGGAGCGTCTCCAGGTCGCCGTATTCCGTGATGAGCTGCGCGGCGGTCTTCGGGCCGATCCCCGGCACGCCGGGAATGTTGTCGATGGAATCGCCGGAAAGAGATTGCACGTCGATCACTTTTTCCGGCGGCACGCCGAATTTCTCGATGACGTCGGCTGCGGCGATAAACCTGTTTTTCATCGGATCGAACATGCGCACATCCGGATCGCGGACGAGCTGCATAAGGTCTTTATCGCTTCCGACGATCGTCGCGCGCCACCCGGCGTTGGTCGCCGCCTGCGCATAAGCGGCGATCAGGTCGTCGGCCTCAAATCCGTCCTGCTCGATCACGGGCAGGCCGAACGCCTCGGCGGCCTGACGGATGAGGGGAAATTGCGGAATCAAATCTTCGGGCGTCTCGGCGCGATTGGATTTGTAGGCCTCGTAAATATCGTTGCGAAAATTTTTGCGCGCGGCGTCGAAAATCACGGCGACATGGGGGGCGCCGAGATCGGCCAGTAATTTCACGAGCATATTCGTGAACCCGAGAACGGCCCCGACGGGCGTTCCGTCCCCGCGCGTGAGCGGCGGCAACGCATGATACGCCCGAAAGATAAACCCCGACGCATCGACAAGGAAGAGCTCTTTTTGATTCTCTGACATGGACGCAGCATGACTCAGGCGGGATTCGAAGGCAATCACTATAGTTATTCGCATTTAAAACAGGACATTTTAAATGCGAGCCCTCAAGTGCCCATGCGCCCTTGGGCATGCTTCCGTCCTTACGGACGCCTCGCAGTCGCTCGGTACAATTTCCGAGAAGATATAAGGGGAGAAGAAGGTTCGTTTTCACTATGACTTACCATGAATACTCGTCTGAATGAGATCGATCAGAGGATCGTAATCTCCATTGAAGGATTTTGTTGATGCATGAAGCATCTGTTCCGGTGTTACCGGGCTCCAGTCGATTTCCAAACCGTTTCGGCGGGCGACCTGATGGATATACTCTCTCTGCACACGTCCATTTCCTTCACGAAATGGATGCAAGGCATTGATTTCTCCCAAATAGTATGCGGCTCTTTCTGAGAAAGCGTCTTTGTTTAGACCCAATAAATAGTGCTCTTTGGCTAATGCCTGGAATAATTTTTCAGCTTCGGATTCAATATAAAGGTGTGATGCAAATAAGCTTTTGCCTTTTCGAAGATCTATCGTTCGGACTTCTCCGGCCCATGCGTATATGTCACCAAACATGTACTTGTGCAGGAATTTGAGCACTGTAAAATCCATTTCACCAGAGATTTTCTGATGCGCCAGAGCAAAAAGGCGGGCAGAGACAATATCGGCTTCCGCTTTTTCAAGATCCGCTTCGTTGTCAATTCCCAGCTTGTTCTTCAGAACGCCGGTTTCGGGATCAATGTAATGATCGTTATGACTGTATTTGAGAGACACGGCTATAACGGCCAACGGTTTTTGCGATAACGTCTTCGGGTGAGATTTCCCCCTGGATAGCACGTTCCATATCGGTGATTGTCGCGTCTGAAACGTGCAAACCTTCAAGCCGTTGCTGGGCAACGGCATTGCGGAGAGCAAGGCACTCGACGCTTTGCGGATGAAAAGGAATTTTATCTTTCATGGCACCATACATTTTTCCCTGACTTTTACCCCCTTATTATAGCAGGCATTCCTTGAAATGCAGAACAATAATAATGTGACAGGACGTGACACGCACTTTCGACCGCGAGGATTGCCGTCTCTGGCCATGTGAACATCGCGCAGAGGTCCTGACGCATCGACAAGAAAAAGCTCTTTTTGATTCTCGGACATGGACGCAGCATGACTCAGGCGGGATTCGAAGGCAATCACATAAGAAGAAAATAACCTCGCCCCTGTGGGGAGACGGGCATAAAAGAATAGATGAATCGCGAAGACGCAAAGACGCGAAGAGATTTGCGAAAACTTCGCGCCTTCGTGCCTTCGCGATTCAAAAACAACCTATCCATCCATCGCAATTCTATCTGTTCCTCACAAAGTATATCTGCCCCTGGCCCGGGGTTACGGTTTTTTGGGACTGCACACGGGGACATTGGCTTCTTTTTGCATTACCCGTTCAGATTTCTTGACTTGCGCGCGGGACATCCGCATTCTGGCGGCAGGCGGCGCGTTGCCGCCCGGGGCCTTCAACCTCATTCCAGAGCGGCCAAATAGCATCTGGCCGAAACCCTTGGTGCTGCCCTCTCGACCTGTGTCGGGGAGGCGGCGGAATATAACAGCGCTTGCGTGAATACGTCGCGCCGTTCTCTGGACGGTTGAAGCTCCCCGGCTCCTGAGATGATCTCAGGGGCCGTTTCACATTCAGTGGGGAGCAAAACGATGACCGATAACGAAGATTTTCTCATGATCTGGAGCCCGCAAACGCAGGATTTGAGCCGCGCGGGCTCTTTGGAACGCGCCGTCAGGATCGCCCGGACAAAATCCCGCGCGCATCCGGAAAACCGCTATTACATCCTGATGCCGGTCACGTTGATTTGTGACGGGGCTCGTGCCTGCCGCGAGCTTCCGGAAATCATGTAACGCTACGCTACATTCGGCGTGGAACGAAAGCCGGAGGTCTCCATCTCTTTCCTGACCTGCTGAATTCTTTCAGAGAGGGCTTTGACGATTTGCTGCTCAAGCGAGAGAGCGAAGGCTTCAAGGTGCGGGTGGTTATTGAGCCCAAAGTAGCATTGAACCTCGCCCAGACGTGTCACAGCCTCGCCCAGGCATCTGATCATTTCAGAATGCCCTCTCGATTCCGGGAGTATGGGCGTTCCCGTGACGGGATCGGGTGCGCCTCGTCTTGCGTATATAGTATTGATATAGGATGACAGGAAATTGGTCATGCGCACAAGGTCAACAGGATCTTCACTCTGCAAATAAGACGTAAGACGTGCATCCGGCGATGAATCGGACTTAAGACGCCCAAGAGCCCAGAAAACGGCTCTCTGTGTATCGCGATCCGGCGTGATACCGAGACCTTTTGTTTTTTGAGTATGCCACTCAAGTGCAGAGGAAACTGTTGCAAAAGTATACCGTATGGTGGGATGAATGGTTTCAAGTGCGTCGTGAATCCGGGCTTCTTCGTCAAATCGCCTCATCTGTCTCAGATAGTCCGCGATATCGGAGAGTGGAAAGCGGTCTTCTCCCGGAAAAAACGGCGTGAGGCGATCGACGATCCGGAAAACACTCTCGGGAGGTCGCGGAACGCGCCCGGCCAGATAGTCGTCAATTCTGGCGCACCGGACAGCCGCTTCATATTCACGGACCTTCCGGAAGGCTTCATCCTGAGTAGCTTTCTTCCGCTCTTGTTCTATCCTTTTGCACTGCTCATTATATTCACTCCTGCGCGTTTCTTGATCGAATACCGGATCTACCCAGCCGCGAATACTTATCAGTACGCCACGCGCGAGCCTCTCGTAAAATAACACGAGCGCGTCCCCTTCCACCTTTCGGAGAAAAACAGCTGATTCTTGCCAATCTGTATCAAGAAAATTGAGAAGATCCCGGTGCGCCTTAAGCTCGTCATTCAGGATGTTGGCTCTTTGAAGGATTTTTTCGAGGGGCTGCTTTCCGAGGTCCGGCTCAGAAAGATCTTCCCAATCTTTAAAATTGCTGACTTGAGCGTAAGCATAAAAGAAGTGCAGACAGACCCTGTGAAAAATAGGGGCTTCTGACTTATGTATCGCGGTCTGGATCCCGGCACGGGAAAACGTCCCGCTTTTAAATTCTCCCGTTAAAAGAAAATTCAAAACAGGACCAAGCCGTATCCGGGTAAGTTCCGCGCGATAGCACGCCTGAAAGAACCGGGATGTAAAATCTGAAACGAAACGATCTTGTCCCGCAGCATGATTTGGTCCGTTATCGGTAATCCATCTTTCAGCCGGCTCGACAGAGGTGTGAATGGCAGACTCCAGAGCAGAAATGTTCTTTTCAACATGCCGTCTGACGTCCTGCTTTGAAAAGGAATGCATAGCGTGGCCTGAAGGAGGAATTTCCGGGGCAGACATTTTGTGTTTCTTTTTTCTTCTTTTGTATGAGCCCTCAACGAATGCTTCCTGCCCCAAGGAGCGGAGTATCGCACGGGAGACACAATATCCCTTGGCCAGATTGTGTCCCCTTTGGATCGTCGTTTCGAACAAGAATCACCATAAGGATGAAATAAAGAAACAGAACAACTTATGTCAATATTTATTTTGAAGACGTATATTTTTCCAGACGCGCCATAACTGCGTCGGGTGCGCCGAGATTGGCGTGCTCGCAGGAGAGGATCTTTGCAGCCTGTGTGCCGGCATGGTCGAGCGCGGCAAGAAGATCGTCTTCTTTCAGTTTTCCCCGGCCCGGCGTTTTCGCGGCCAGCGTTTTAAGCGCAACGCTGAGATACAGATCTCCGGCACCCAGCTCCGTGCCGGACATGTCTTCTTCACGAACGGGAACGGTGACGACCCTGTCTGCGCTGAAATAGACGTCCGCGCCCCTCCGCCCGCGCGTTAAGACAAGCGGGCAGCCGAGCATGTCCGCCAGATGCGCCGCATCGCGAATATCGTCCTGTGCCGAGAGGCAGATTTCAAACTCATGATCGCTCGCAACAAAGAGGTCGATCCGCCCGCCCGCACACAGGCGGATCATCTCCGGCCCGCTCAGGAGCATGTTTCCGGCAAAAACCGGAAAATCGAGCCGCGCCGCACAGGTAAGGAGGGTTTCGGTCGTCGCCATGGACAGCGGCGTTGCGAAAACCAGTGCCGCGATATCTTTACAGGCCCGCGCACATAAATCGGCCGGCAGGTCTTCGGTCATCATATCGTCGCACCAGATTTTCGCGTAACAAAGGCCGCCGTGAAACAGGGCGTTAAAAATCTGGTCCGGCAAGTCCGGGGCATCGTGAATATAGGCGTCGATCCCCTGCGCCGCAATCTCGTCACGGAATAGCCGTGCGAGCGGCCGCGTGTTCAGCGCGCTCAAAAACCGGACGTCGAGCCCGAGCAGTTTCATGTTCAGCGCGACGTTGTAGGCGTTCCCGCCGAAATGAAAGGACGTGCGGCCGAGATTATCGAGCTGCGGGCGCACCGGATCGCCGTCCGCAACGGAAACAATGTCGATCATCGCCGTCCCGCCGAGAAGAATCGGGCCGTTCGGTTCATCCCCTGTCACCATCATCCCGTCCCTTCCTCATTTCTGATTTTATCCTTCCGCAGGGCTGACGAAACTGTCCATGACGCGGCGGTTTTGTCCGTCTTCAAACTGGATGTCGAGCTTGTGCCCGTCGACATGGATGACCCGGCCGTTGCCGAATTTCGCATGACGGACCTGCGCACCCGCTTTATATCCGGGCGCGGGGGCGGCAGCGGCAGATGTCGCGGCTTTCGGGCGGAACCCGCTCGAATCCCAGTGAACGGAGCGGCCGTCACTGCGTCCCGGCACAGAGGATTGCCCCGGCATGCCGCCGTCTTTTTCCGTGAGGATATGTTCGGCCGGAAGCTCGTCAACAAAACGCGAAGGGATCGCGTCGACCCAGTTCCCGTAGGTCAAACGGCTTAAGGCGTAGGAGACATAAGCGCGTTTGCGGGCCCGGGTCAGGCCGACATAAGCGAGGCGGCGTTCTTCCTCGAGCCCGCGCAGGCCGTTTTCGTCCATTGTGCGCTGTGAAGGGAAAAGCCCTTCCTCCCAGCCGGGCAGAAAGACCGTATCGAACTCCAGCCCCTTCGCACCGTGAAGAGTCATAATCGAGATGTAGTCTCCGCCATGCGTGTCCTGCGTCTCGAGAACGAGGGCGACATGTTCCAGAAACTCTTCAAGAGAGTCGAATTCGGCCATCCCGCCGGAAACGAGCTCGCGCAGGTTTTCGACACGGCCCGGAGCCTCGGGGGATTTATCATCCTTCCACATCTGGATATAGCCGGATTCCTCCAGAATCTGGGCGGCCAGCTCCGTATGCGGCATCCGGCCGAGAAGGGACCGCCAGCGTTCGAAATCGCCGGTCAGGGCTGATAACGCCCCCCGGACTTTCGGGCGCAGGTCTTCGGACTGGGCGGCATCCGCCGCACTGGCGTAAAGACTGATCTCCTGCGCTCTGGCATGCGCATAGAGAATCTGGACCGTCGCGTCGCCGATCCCGCGCTTGGGAAGGTTGATAATCCGCTCGAACGCCAGATCGTCGGCAGGCTGTGCCAGAACGCGCAAATACGCAAGCGCGTCCCGGATCTCGGCCCGTTCATAAAAACGCGGGCCGCCGATCACGCGGTACGGCAGGCCGAGCTGGACAAAGCGTTCTTCAAAGGCGCGCATCTGAAATCCGGCCCGCACGAGCACGGCCATCGAAGCGAATTTTGCGCCGCCCGCCCGCAACGTCTCGATTTCCTCGGAAATCCGCCGCGCTTCGGCATAGCCGTCCCACAACCCGAAGACGCGGACTTTTTCTCCCGGCGCATCGTCGGACCAGAGCGTCTTCCCAAGACGCCCCTCGTTACAGGCGATCACGGCCCCGGCGGCAGAGAGGATGTGCCCGGTCGAGCGGTAATTCTGCTCCAGCCGGACAATTTTCGCGCCGGGAAAATCCTCTTCAAAACGCAGGATATTGCCGACCTCCGCGCCGCGCCACCCGTAGATCGACTGGTCGTCATCCCCCACACAGCAGAGATTACCGCTCTTTTTCGCGAGCAGGCGCAGCCACATATATTGCGCGACATTCGTATCCTGATACTCGTCGACGAGAATGTAACGGAACCGGTTTTGATAAGTCTCCAGAATATGCGCGTTCTCCGGCGCGCGGAAAATCGTGATCATGTGCAACAGGAGATCCCCGAAATCGCAGGCATTGATCTCTTTCAGGCGTCTTTGATAGGTCTTGTAGATCTCGACGAGACGGCCCGCCGCAAGCTCACCGCCATCGGCGGCGGAAAGATCCTGCGGGCGTCTGGCCTTGTCTTTCCACCGGTCGATATGCGCGATCATCTGGCGCGGCGGCCATTTCTTCGTATCGATATTCGCCGCCTCCATGATTTGTTTGAGGAGGCGGATCTGGTCGTCCGGATCCAGAATGGTAAAATTCTGTGACAAGCCGACAAGATCGGCATGGCGGCGCAACATCTTTGCACAGATCGCGTGAAACGTCCCGAGCCACCAGCCTTCGGTCTGTACGCCGCCCAGAAGAGCGGCAACCCGCTCCCGCATTTCCTGCGCGGCTTTGTTTGTGAATGTCACAGCCAGAATTTCGAACGGCCGCGCCCGTCCCTGATGAAGGATACAGGCAAGCCGGGCCGTCAGGACCCGGGTTTTTCCGGTGCCCGCACCGGCCAGAACAAGAAGCGGTCCGTCTCCGTATTGAACCGCTTGGGCCTGCGGTCCGTTCAGGCCCTCCAGCCAGGGCGGTCCGCAAACATCGGCGGCAGGGGTCCGTTCTGTTCCATCGCGTGAGGTTGTTTGCGGCTGCATATATGAAGTCTCTTGCTGTTTGGTGACCTTTCGGGAAGGATAGAGCGCCGCGCCCGGAAAGCAAGCGTTTCCTTCAAATCCAAAAGATGACTGAGAGAGAGTTTGCTGGAAGCTCTGCAAAAATCTCTTTTCGTCATCCCCGCGAAGGCGGGGATCTTTCAATTCTTTGTTTCTAAAAGATTCCCGCTTTCGCGGGAATGACGATTTCTGTATTATTTGTATTAAAGGAGCTTTTGCAGAGGTTCCTATCTATAAATAGATAGCGGCAACGCATCACTTCAAATAAGGAGCCATAATGACAGAACCGCGAAATCTCCTGGACCGATGGATTCAATCCGTAAATAACGGTGATATTGAGGGCCTGCTCGACTTGTATGATAAAGGAGCCATATTGATCCCGACCTTTTCCAACAGGATATTAAACACACCGGATAAATTGCGGGAATATTTTGAGAAGCTTGGGAGTCGTGAATGTCTGAGTGTCGGACTTCATGAGAAGACTGTGAGCATACAGGAAATACAAAAACAGATATTTGCTCTGGCAGGCATATACAACTGGCGTTTTAATGTCGACGGAGAAGGGCTCAATTTTGAAGCCCGGTTTAGTTATCTCGTTGATCTCTCCAGAACGGGTCCCATTTTGCACCACCATTCCTCACAAATTCCTCGTATGTTGTCGTGATCCGACCATTCTCTGACATCAAGATTTCTTGCCTGCGGGCGCAGGCGCGCCTATTCTGATCCCTTGATGAAACGAGATAAGAAGAAATGGAACACCGACAATGACCGCGTACAAAACGATCGCTTTTCAGGGACGGCCCGGCGCCTATTCCAACCTTGCCTGCCGGACGGCACTGCCGGATCTGGATCCTGTGCCATGCTACGGCTTTGACGGGCTGATTGAAGCGGTCCGTTCCGGAAAAGCCGATCTCGGGATGTTGCCCTGCGAGAACAGCCTGCACGGGCGTATTCATTACATCCACCGGGTTCTGCCGGAGAGCGGGCTGCATATTATCGGCGAGCATTTCCAGCGGGTCGAGCACTGCCTTCTTGGGCCGAAAGGCGCGCGCGTGTCCGATGTGCGCCGGATCCATTCCCAGTCCGAGGCCCTCGGGCAGGTGCGCGGCCTGATTGCCGAGCTTGCTGCCGAAGAGGTCGCCGAAGCCGATACGGCAGCGTCCGCCCAGATAATCGCCGAACGCGGCAATCCGGAAGACGCGGCCATCGCATCCGAACTCGCTGCTGAAATATACGATCTTCAGGTCCTGCGCCGCAACGTCGAGGACGAGGCGCACAATACGACCCGCTTTTATATCGTCTCCAAGAAACCGGATTTTCCGCCGGCCGGCCGGAACGATACGATGACGACGCTCGTCTTCCGGCTGCGCAGTATTCCGGCCGCGCTATACAAGGCTCTTGGCGGATTCGCGACAAACGGTGTCAATATCACGAAACTGGAAAGCTACATGCTGCACGGCCGCTTTTTCTCCGCGCAGTTTCTGTGCGACGTCGAAGGATATCCCGAGGACGAGCCCATGCGTAACGCGCTTGAAGAGATGGAATATTTTACCACAAGCCTGAAAATCCTCGGCGTTTATCCGGCAGCGAAACACCGGTACGAAAGCGAGGGCATGTCTACACACTCCGGCGCTTGACGTAGATCACGGGCGCAAGTTTTGTGATTTTCGAGACCCGGATGCGATCATCGACCGGGACCGGCGCCTCCCCTTCTTCCCCGGAATCGAGCCAGCCGCGCAGATTGACCCATTCGCCATCCTGGCCGAGATACTGGCGCAAGGCCGCCATCCCGCTTTCGAGCTCGACATAGACGATATCGTCCGTGCGCGGGTGTGTATTCGGCGAGACGATGCAGACCTGCCCTTTTTTGATATTCATCGGCATCAAGCTGTTGTCCCGGACCGCCAGAGCGAACGAGTCCGGGTCCGCGCATTCAAGCGTCGTCTTTAACCCAAACTCGACGGATTCGTACCAGCCCTGCTGCGCGGATTCTCCGAACCCGTACAAAGGCAGATCTTCCGTATCGCGCCCGCCTTCCGTCAGACGCGGCTCTTCCCCGGTAACCAGCCATAAAAGCGGTACGCTCATGGCCTCCGAAAGCCGAATCAAAACCGTGCGCGTCGGCTCTCCGCCGCGCAGATATCTCTGAATTCCCCCCAGAGACAAACCGCTGGCACGCGCCAGAGCCTGTTGTCCTCCCGCTTTTTGAACCAGCGTCCGGATCCTGTTTACAAATTGATCGTCCATGAGGCCCCTGCCCTGTTTTCTGTTCTTTTGTTATGGGCTCTTTGTCTATAGAATTTGGTATTGACTTCTATAGAATTAGATTATAGATTGTACCCTGTCTGAGGATGGCGCGTTTTATTTCCGCCAGCCTTATATTGTTATTGATAGCGTGGGTTGTAAGAAATGACAAAGGAAATTCTATATTTTTTAAAGGATTACCGGAAGATCGGCGGGCTCTTGCGCCGTTACCGCATTGAGAGAAAACAAAGTTTAAGCCAGGTCGCCCGGATCCTCGGAGTTAGCTATCAGCAGTTGCAAAAATACGAACGCGGCCAAGACCGGATCTCGTTTGACCGCGTTTTTACGTTATTGGCGATATACGGTACCGAAATTGACTGTTTTCTGGCCGACATTCATTATGAAGCGGCTCTGGCGGGTCGTGAAGACCCCCTGACCGTGCAACTTGCGGACAGAATTTCACGTCTTCCGGATGCACACGCCAAATATAAAACTTTACGCCTGCTTGATCTTCTGTATCCTTTATAATCATGAGTTGTTTTATTTACAGATAATTTTTATTAGCAGGATTATTGTCATGTCCGATTCCCAGCCTCGTTTTTCTCCTCCCGTCGACGCCTCCGAATCTGCCGGACCGCCCTCCGGTTTGCTTGAGAGCGTTTTCGGTCCGGCATTTATCGAGAGCGGGAAAGCGGCGGTCTTCGCCGAAATGGTCATAAACGATATGAACGGGTTTATCGAATCTCTGAAAATTCTGGTCCCCGCGTCCGAGTGGGACGGCATACGTGAAGATGCGCATGCCATGAAATCCGTGGCGCGACAATGCGGCGCACAAACGCTCGCCGATCTATGTCTTCAACTTGAAAAAGCGGGAGAGAGTCGCAATATGGAACAGGATAGCCTTAACGCCACTCTGAACGCCCTTCTTTCCGAATACGACAAAATAGAAATCGCTCTCCGACGCTATCTTACAGCGCGCTGAGCGAAAACTGATCCGGACTTAAATATGCAGGGGAATCGCCTGAAGTTACGAAAGAAGTCTAATATAAAAAATACATAGAAAGAGGGAATGCTTTATAAAACCACACAGACCGTCATCCTCCGGCCAGGTATCGCTTGAGTCCGGGGGCCCATTCGCCCGCTCGCGATGGCTTTGGAATAGGTCTTCTGCCTGCGTAGAGGATGACAAAACGTAATGATATCATCAAGCTATGATATATACATATGCTCACGCGATCGCCCTGACTCAGGGTCAGGACTTAAACTATACCGGCGGCTTTAAGGGCCGTCTTGAGCTTTTCTTCGTCAACCGGCTTGGCAACGAATGCAACGGCCCCGGCTTTGTGCGCTTCGGGAGCTTTATCCTGCCCCTCCACACCGCTGATAATAATAATCGGCGTATTTTTTGAAGTCCCTTGCTCCCGGATTTTTCCGATTAACTCCAAACCGTTGGCTTTTCTGAGATGCCAATCGAGAAGAATGACGTCAAAACCGCCTGCAGAAAGAGCCCGGAGAGCTTCGTCCTCGGTTGCCACACCGGCCAACTCAAAATCCATTTGTTCGAGAAAGATCCGGCAGGCATAACGGCTGACTTCCACATCGTCGATGATCAGACATTTTTTCATTTTTTTCCTCTTTGCTATTTTTAACAGGGTTCCGTCTTTATTTATTGCGTTTTGATATTGGACAAAAAGATTTCAAGCTCGTCACGCAGATTGTCCGTTTTGGCACTCATTTTATCGGCAGACCCTGCCAGTTGAACCGATGCCGCCTCGGCGGATTGCGCGTTTTCCGCAACTTCGTCGGCAATTCCGGACACGTCGCGGGAGCTTTCCGCCGCGTTATGGGCACTACGGACGATTTCCTGTGTGGCAGACGCCTGCTCTTCCATCGCGGCTGCAATCGATCCTGCGATCTCCTCCAGGGATTGAATCGTTTCCGTGATGCCGCGGATCGAAACGACCGTGTTTTCAACCGCGCTTTGAACGCGTTGAACCTGTTCGGAAATTTCCGACGTTGCCTTGCTTGTCTGGGTTGCGAGGTTCTTGACCTCCCCGGCGACGACGGCAAAGCCTTTTCCGGCCTCCCCTGCGCGCGCGGCTTCGATTGTTGCGTTCAGGGCGAGCAGGTTCGTCTGTTCCGCGATATCTGTGATCAGCGACAGAATGCTGTCAATTCGCGCCGCAGAATCCTGCAGCTCGCTGATGTTGTGGGTCATCGACTCCGATTGTTCAGCGGCTTCCGATGTCACTTTGCTGGAGCGGGTCATCTGTGAGTTGATTTCCCGGATCGAGTTTGAAAGCTGCTCTGCGGCAGAGGCAACCGTATTCACATTTTCAGAGGCCTCCTGCGACGACTGGCTGAGTTTCTGCGCCTGTCCCAGAGATCCGTGCGCCATCCCGGAAAGCGTGTGCGCGACGTTCTGAAGTTCTTTGGAAGCCATTGTCAATTCTTCCAGAAAACCGGCCATATTCGCATCGAACGAATCCGTCATGCGCTCGAGAAGCGCTGCGTAGGCGTTGTCCTTTGTCGAAAGATATGTTGAAATCGCCAGATCCATATCCAGAAAAACAGCCCGTGTCATCGCGTTGACGATCCGGTACAAGGGTTCCCGGTTTCTGTGCGCAAGGAGGGGATTGCCCAGATAATGATCTATGATGCGGCGGAACAACCCAGCCGTGACATCCGCATAGCCGCCGATATACCAGCCCGGCTCAAGGCCGATCCGCTCATGCGTACAACCGATTTTTAAGACAGATTCAACATATTTCTGATCGAATTTCCCGTCCGCGATCCCCGACCAGTGTTTGATCTGCATCGCTTTTGCGTAATCCTTGCGGTCTTGCGAAGCAAATTTTTTGTCGAGATATTCCCATTTATTGATGTGCTCGTAGAACTCATCCAGAACGGACTGAAGATTTTCCTCAATAAAAGCTTTATGCTGCACCAGCTCCGCAGATTCCGGCTCCTTCAGTCGGTAGTACTCCAGCTTATCTTGCAGATCAACGTCCTGACTCATTGGAAAAATTCTCCTGAAAAAAAACAACAATTGAAGAAGCGGTTAAATACGACCGCATCAGATAATACACGATTTTATGAAGCGAGTCTTCGCCTAAGATAACACCCAAATTCTGTTTGCAAAATAGCCTCACACAAATGTATGATATTGAAATAATTGTGCTTTTGTTCCTTTGCGTTTACCTTTTGTTTTGTGTTACAAAATAACATCATAAATAATATTTCTTGCTGTACATCAAATTTTGAGGGCCAAAATATGGACTCTGATCGAATCAGACGGGGCATGGGTTGGATTATTTTGCTCTCGGAGTCTTCGCACATTTTTTGCTGCGTCCTGCCGACGGTTGTCTCGGTTGTCTCGATGCTGACCGGGCTTGGTCTGATTTCAAGCGCATTGCCGGATTTTATTCTTGATTTTCATCATCAGCTTCACGACTGGGAAATTCCGATTATCATAGCGTCCGGTCTTCTTCTGGTCCTCGGCTGGGTTGTTTATGCAATTTCTCGTAAAATGGATTGTCATGACACCGGGTGCGTTCACGGTCCGTGCGAACCACGCAAGGACCGTTCAAAAGTGATCATGATTGTTGCAACGGTTTTGTTCGTCGCGAATGTGACGATCTATATGACCGTTCACCGCAGCATGGACGAGACCTTTTCCGTCCATGAACATGAGCATTCTTATCAACATTAAGAATTCGTGAATCTCGAGGTTCCGGCAGGCCACTGATGAATACTTGCTTTTTCGAGAAATTGGCGGTACGTCTTTGCGCATGCCGCATCCGCCCCATAAATCAAAACGCCCCCCATTCCCTCAAAAAGGCGCCGGAAAGACGCCGGAAAGAAAACGGACGGGCGAAAAAAAGATCAACGTCAATCTGTTCGGCCTTCATGCCGTTTGCGAGGCCATTGAAAACCCCGCGCGGCACATCCATGCTCTCTATTACGGCACGGAGAAAACAAAAGAGCTGTGCCTTGCGGCGCTCGAGCGCGCGCGCAAGAACGGCCTGACCCGACCGGTGCCGGCGCCGGTCGACAGATCGCGGCTTGACGCCGCGCTGGAGGGACAGGTTCATCAGGGGCTTGCAGCTCTCGTTCAGCCGCTTGCCGAGACCTTCTTACAGGACGTGATGATCCGGGCGGAGAACAACGGGGATCAGAGGCAAATCCTTGTCATACTGGATCAGGTCACGGACCCGCACAATGTCGGCGCGATTATGCGTTCGGCCTGCGCGTTCGGCGCGGCGGGAATGATCGTCCAGACCCGCCACGCTCCGGAGATCGAAGGCATCGCCGCGAAAACGGCATGTGGCGCGGCGGAACATCTGCCGGTTGTCCGAGAGGTTAACCTCGCCCGCGCAATAGAAACCTTGAAAGAACACGGCTGGTTTGTTCTCGGTTTCGATGAGCGGGGCGACGCGACGCCGGACCGGCTTCCCGGCTATGAGAAATGCGTGCTTGTCCTCGGCGCCGAAGGCGCAGGCCTGCGCGAGAATATCCGTGCGCATTGCGACCGGCTCGTCCGCCTGCCGACCGTCCCGCCGATTGCCGCCCTGAACGTCTCGAACGCCGCCGCTGTTGCGCTTTATGCGCTCTCGATAAAAAAAATGTGATCGACCCTGCCTTTTTTTCTTGAATCTTGCCTTTTCTTTCTATTAAAAACGCGCCTTTTTAAAAAGCGTAAACAAAAAGTCCATATTTAGAATAGAGGGTTAGATGACAGAAAACACATCAAAAGATCATCGCGCACGGCAAAGAATGCGGGGTAATTTTCTCCATCCGTCATTGCTGTGCAGGTTCAATAATTCGCTGATGAGCCAGCCATGGGGGCATTTTCTGGCCAAATTTCCGGATTGCCACACTCCCGTTGGTCGTTAGCAATGACAAAAAAACTGGATCGATCAGGGGGCGTTAACCCGGATTTGTAGGCGTGCGGAAAGAGAGGGCGGTTCTCTATTCGTCATCGAATTCCGCATAGCTCAGAAATTCGCACAGCGTATCTTTGTCGCTTTTGAGAACCTTGATGATGAACTCGATCGCCGTGTAAAATTCCGCCTCGCCAAGCCCCTTTTCTCTGACCTCGTCGTGCAGACTCTGAATGATTGTGCAGATTTGGGCGCTTGTACGCGTCAGATTAAGGTTATGGCTTTCCGAAAGCGCGCGGGTCAGGTCCGCGAGGACGTGTGACGGCCCGCTGCCGCCGCCGATGCCGGAAGACGATCCGACGATTTTTAAATAAGGTTGTTGCTGGCTCATATAATGACCTCCTTGTTGAGAATTTTTATCCCCGGTTTGGGGCCGGCGGCTGCCAGCCTTTTTCCTGTAGAAAATCCATAAACCTTTGTAGATGCTGCCTTGGATCCATCCCAAAATGCATTTTCGTTTCATCGAACTGTGCGTTGGCTCTGAGTGTTGCGAGTCTTTCCGGTGTAAATTTCATATATCCGGCGTAGACCGTGTAAACGGGTTTTCCGGGGCCGTCCTGCATTTGCCGGTTCGGCCCAAGCCGCTCGACTTCCATACCCATGGCCTTGTAGGCGACTTTCCAGACCGAAACCGGCATGAAGCAGAAAAGACCGCGTACGCCGATTGCGTTCGCGTACAGAATAGATGCGGCCAGACAGTTTAAAGACGCCCGTGTCCGGTCGGGGTTCCTGGAGCCGTCCGGGAGTTTTCGGGGGAGTCTTTCGTCATCCAGAATGACCCGGCTTGTCTCGTAGATATTCGCCGCCAGATGATCGTTCCGGCCGGGATAGAGCAGATGTGACAGGTTCAGACCGATCATCGAAATATCCCGACCGTATTTGTCCATGCCCGGGTGGATCCTGACAACGCAGGCAATCTCGCCGGTCACAAAGCGCTGGACGAAATAAACCGTGCCCTGAATGTCGGAATTGTCGTTTTCGGCCGGGAAACCTTCGATCGGCGTATCCAGGAAATGGATGTGCTTTCTCCATCCGAGGGCTTCAACCTCCCGCCCTCGGAAACCGGACATTTCCGCAAGAGCTTCATGCCGGGCAAGCCATTGTTTCGTATTATCGACGGTGACGACCTCAATTTGGTCCCGCAGCGCATTCGGATTTTTGGCCTCATCCGCGCGCACAAAATCTTTTTGAAGCAGCCGTTTGTAATATTCGTACACGAGCGGATCGATAGAAGACAGATCGGTCGCCTCGACGAATCCCGGAAATGCGGCGGCCAGTCTTCGTTTGATGATGGTGTTATTATTGGTGTCTTGTTGTGTGTGCGCCGTCCCGGTTTTGCTTGTTTCGAGCGTTGTTTGCGTGTCCATAATTCCCCCATAGACATTTTTGTTGTTCTCAGGCATGCGCCTGTCTGTCTATGAAGTGATAATTGTGGAAAAAAGAAAACTACTATTATTAGTAGGTCACAACGCCCGGCACGATCAATTTGAGCCGTAAGGCCTTTGAAACGGCGTGAACTTTGTTGAACGTATTGAGTTTTTTGAAAATATTTTTCCAGTGGAAACGGATCGTATTAAAGCTGACATTCATCAGAATAGAGATATCGTCATCGACTTTGCCTTCCGCCGCCCAACAGAGCACCTCTTTTTCCTTCTCGGTCAGGTTATACACCTCGGCCCGGGAGAGGAGGTCGCGGTAAGTCTCATGAAAACAAACGGTCAGAAAATAGATTTTCGCGAGAAGATCGTAATCGTGCTTTTCGTTCAAGCGGGTCGAGCGGGCAATTCCGACTCCCGTCGTCTCGCCGTAAGGCGTAGACAGTGCAATGCCGATTCCGTCCGTAATTTCTGCATCTTCCGCTTCGCGCATCAGCGTATAAGACGGGCTGTCTTTATCTTCTGCTTCGATAATGTCGTCCCAGAAAAAAGGCTGTCTCAGTTTCAGAAGCTCCCGAACAACCGGATCGACCCGGAGGTAATTGTTCCCCTTATAATGCCGCATCCAGTCTTCGGGATAGCTCGTGGACAGGCCGTGTTGTTTGGGCAGACCGAGAGAGGGATGATCCGTACACAGCGTATAGGACAGACGGTCGTATCCGAAATCCTGCATCGCGGTGCTGAAAACAATAAAAGCCTGTTCGGCGCTCTGGGCCCGGTTTAAGTTCGAAATCGCTTGTTCCAGGCAGGACACGGTCAGGATAACCCCTTGATCACATTGATAACGTTTTTACGAATGTCCCTGTTTTTGATCTGTTCAAAAACCGAAAGCAGCTCAAGCGCTTCATCGCTTAGAAAGCTTCTCCGGCCGAAGGACGAAGCCGGGTCCTGCAACAGAAGATAGGACATCAGTTCCGCCGGATCGATGTTGAAGAACTCGGCGATATCGACCATCAAATCGACTTTCAGGCGATTCGTGCCTTTCTCGTATTTGTGAAGCTGCTGATAGGTCAGGCCTACGGCCCGGGCCAGCGTATCAAGCGTGACTCCCCGGCTTTTCCGGAAACATTTCAGATTATGGCCGATGAGCTGGTTGACGGGATACTCATCCGCGCTTTTTTTCTTGGCAAGTGTTGTCATCATTTTTGTTCGATCCTTTTCCATACGACAAACCTTTACACGATTATGTGCGAATTGTAAAATTTTTTAAACGCTATCATGGGTTATGCCCTTAAGTATATATAGCGCGTCTATCTCTCATTCATAGCGAGGTCCAGCGTTTTAATGAATGGTTTCAAAAGATATTCCATGACGGTTTTTTCGCCGGTCAGGATATCGACCCCGGCGACCATGCCCGGGATGATCGGCAGGACCTCGCCCTTGCGTTTGAGACTGTTATCTTCCGTGCGCACCCGCACCCTGTAAAAAGTTTCGTCTTTTTCGTTTGTAAAGGTGTCGGCGGAGATATCGACGACTTCGCCCGGCAAGCCTCCGTAGATTGAAAAATCATAGGCCGTGATCTTCACGACGGCTGGTTGTCCCGGATAGACGAAGGCGATGTCTTTCGGACGGATTTTAACCTCAACGAGCAGTTGATCATCCACAGGGACGATATCGATGATGTCCTCTCCCGGACGGACGACGCCGGTCACGGTATTGATTTTGATGTCCTGCACGATTCCGTTGACGGGGGCTTTGATCTCGGTCCGGGTTTTCCGGTCTTCGAGCGCGGTCAGCGTCTCCTTGATCGCGCTCAACTCCGTAAGCTGGGCCGATAATTCCGATTGCGCTTTGGCGCGGGCCGCCGTCTGAACCTCCTCAATCTGGGCCTCGGTCTCCTTGATCGCGGCGCGGGCACGCGGCAGAGAGCTCTGGACGCCATTCAACTCGCTCCGGCGTTCCCGGATGGCGCGCTCAAGCTGGAGAAGCTCGATTTCCGGTGCAGACCCGCGTGCGACAAGGGGCTCCACAATGTCTTTTTCATCCTGCGCGATTTGCAGAACGCCACGCAGATCCGCCGCGCGCTGGTTCAGTTCCCGGACTTCCTGCTCCCTCTGGCGCAGTTGCTGGCGCAGGACCGAAAGCTGGCTGTCCAGACTGTTCCTGTTCGCGCGAAAGGCGTTCATTTCTTCCCGGACGCTGTCCGGCGCGCCTTCGCGGACCGCTTCGGGGAAGTCCGGCGCATTCGCACCTTCCGCCTCGGCCTGAAGCCGGGTCACAATCGCCAGAAGGCCGAGATAGCGGGCCCGGTTCGATCCGAGATCGGACGACGCCTGAACATCCCGCAGGCGCATCAGAACCTGGCCGGTCTCGACCTGCTGCCCCTCGGCCACCAGAAATTCCTCGACAATCCCGCCTTCCAGAGATTGCAGGGTCTTGGTCTCGCTGGAGGGGATGACCCGGCCGTCGCCGCGCGTGACTTCGTCCAGCGTCGCCCAGTTCGCCCACAGGACAAACACAACAAAGAAGAGCGCAATAATGAACAGCACAATATGCCGCCCGAGCGGCAGTTCCTCGTCCGTGATCAGAAGCTGTTCCGCATGACCGCGGATTTTCGAGAACGAAAAGGTGTCCGTCTTGCCTCCCGGGGGAGTTTTCTTTTCGTCAGACATCGGTTTGCTCCGCTTGTGTGCCGTATTGACGGGCCTGAAGCCGCTTGATGATCTCGTCTTTCGGGCCGTACGCGACCAGACGCCCGCGGTCGATCAGGATGATTTTGTCGACAAGGGAAAGCATCGGTCCTTTATGCGTGATGAGAATTGTCGTCCGCCCCTCGATCACGGTTTCAAGACGCTTGCGCAGGCGGTTCTCGGAGGCCGGATCCATCGAGGATGTCGGCTCGTCGAGAATGAGGATCGGGGGATCGTACAGGAGAGACCGCGCGACGGCGACGGCCTGACGCTGGCCGCCCGACAGCGCCTCGCCGCGCTCCCCGACCTGCGTGTCAAGCCCGGCTTCGGATTCGCGCAGGAATTCGAGAACGCCGGCCAGTTCCGCCGCTTTGAGCAATGCGCGCTCCGGCGCGGTCTCGTGCCCCATTGTGATGTTCTCGCGGACGCTGCCGTAAAAAAGCTGTGGAGATTGCTGGACCGAGCCGACATTGCGGCGCAAATCGCCCGGATCAATCTGCCGGACGTCCGCGCCGTCAATCTGGACGGACCCGCTCTCGGGCTGGAAGAGGTTGAGCAGAAGCCGCTCGATTGTCGTCTTGCCGGAGCCGACCGCGCCGATAATCCCGACATGCTCGCCCGGCTCGATCGTGAAAGAAATATGGTCGAGCGCCGGGACCTGTTGCCCCGGATAGCGGAACAGGACGTCCCGGAAGGCGATCTGCCCTTTGACGTTCTGCCCGAGAGATACGAAATGCTTGCCGGCCGGGCGCTCGACGGGCTTGCCCATCAATTCGTTCAACTGGGTCAGAGCCTGACGCGACTGGCTCAGGCGTGTCAAAAGCGCGGCGACCTGCGAGAGCGGCGCCATCGCCCGTCCCGAGAGGATAACGCAGGCGATCAGTCCTCCCATCGACAACTCGCCCGCCGTGATCAGATATACCCCGCCGATCACGATCAGCACGGCCGTCATCTGCTGGACGAACATGGCCCAGTTTAACGCGAGCGCCGCGATCCGGCGCGACCGGACGGACGTCCGGGAGGATTTGTCGCTCAGCTCTTCCCATTTGCGTTGGGCATGGCCTTCGGCGGCCTGAACCTTGACGGTCTCAAGTCCCGAGATCGTCTCGAACAACAGAGCGTTTTTGAGCGCGCTTTCATGCATCGACTCGCGGATGATTTTCTGAAGCGGCCCCTGCAATATCCAGCCGACACCGACCACGAGCGGCACGGCGGCGAGCGGAATGAAGGCCAGCGGCCCGCCGATCACGGCGATCAGCGCGATAAAGAGGAACGTAAACGGCAGGTCGATCAGCGCCGCCATCGTCGCCGACGTGAAGAAATCGCGCAGGGTCTCAAATTCCTTCATATGGCTTGCCAGAACCCCCGCGCTTGACGGCCGGGCGGCGAGCGTCATGCCCATGATTTGTTCGTAAAGCATCGCGGAGATTTTGACATCCGCCCGCCGTCCCGCGAAATCGAGAAAATGCGCACGCAGATTTTTAAGGATGAAATCGAAGATAAACGCGATACTCACGCCTGCCGCGAGGACCCACAGGGTCTCAAAGGCCTGGTTCGGCACGACCCGGTCATAAACATTCATGATGAAAATCGATTGCGAGAGCGCGAGCAGGTTGATCATGATCGCCGCGAGAACGACTTCGCCGTAGATGGAGCGGTGATCCCGCAATGTGCGCCAGAACCAGTCCCGGGCCGTATCGATCTCGGACGGGCCGGCGCGGTCGTCGGTCCGGGCGACCGGCCGGACGAAAAAGGCGTAGCCCGTATACAGGTGCTCCAGCGATTTTGGCGAGACCTCGCGGGTTTCTTCCTCCGTCTCCGGGAAGCAGACGCCAAGGCGGATCTTGCCGCCGCTTTTTTTGACGGATTTCAGCAGGCAGGCCTGCCCGTCATGAAGGAGAAGAATGCACGGAAAATTCTGTGTGAAGACGAGCGCCTCAAGAGATTTTTCAACGAGGCGGGCGTGGAGATCGGCGCGCGCCGCCGCGCGCACGAAAAGCTCCGGCGTGATCCCGGCTTTTCCGACCGGCAGTCCGGCGGTCAGTGCGCCGACGCTCGTTCGGCGGCCGTAGATTCCCGCGACAATCCGCAGGCATTCGGCCAAAGGATAGCGGACCGCCATCCGGTCGGCCTCAAGGGTCCAGTCCGGCAACGGGCGCGGGGCATCCTCATCCTGTTCGGGAGGTTGATCCGGAGATCGGGAAGGGTCTGACTCGCTCAAAACACGGCCTCGAATTTATTGTCATTACGATGACTCACGCATCCGCGCGATCATAACAGCTTCATCTCAAAGAATGAACCCTTTGCTGAACGTGATATCGGCGGCGGGCGGATGATTTATGACAGAGCAGAACACATCTTTCAAGATTCCGTCATAAGCGCCCGCCGGGCAGTGTCCACACCTTTGGCATATTCTTCGGGTGTGAGAGGGCGAGCCATGTCCCACTGGATCAAAAACTGACGACGGAACGTCTCTGCAATTGAGGGATTGCGGATGAACATCAGCCGTACGGGAGGCCCCCAGACAATGATCGCCAGCGTGTCTCCATACACGGCGTACGGGACTTCGCTCGCAACTTCAGGAGGCAGGCATCGGTATATATTTTTCTCTGTAATAAAAAAAGACATCCCTTCCCTGACCAGCACACGCTCGTCGATGTTATGGGCTTTCGTGAATTCAAACCAGCGCATATCTTCGATATGCTGCAGTTCCTCTGCTCCGAAACGACGGTTATCGATCCCGCTCATGTAACTGGACGTACAGTCTCCGCTTTCGATCCGGCTCCGAATATCATCATTGAGCCGCCGCAGATATCCCGTACCTTCAAACCGTTCAACGTCAAAACGCTCCGCCGTCTTGCGCACCCCCTCGTTTTCGAGACACTCAACGCCGTATAGTGCAAGTGTCTGTTTCAGAATTTTGAGCGTTTCCACACGCGGACAGGCCTTGTGCCGTTCGAAATTGTTCAGTGCATTACGTGAAATTCCGGACCGCCGGGCCAGTTCGTGCTGGGAAACATTCGCCAGAGCCCGCGCCGCCCGGAGCTGGTCCGGCGTTAAAATCGTCACGTTCGCTTGATCATTATATCCAGTTTCTTCCATCATTCTGGATAATATATCCACTTATATAGTCAAAAAGCAAATTTTTCTTGCTCGCCTCAGGATTTTCCGGAATATTTTGAAAATTCTTTTCGTGAAAAGAGCAAAAAAATGAGCAACGAATTTCTGGCGGTTTTGATTCCGCTCATCAGCCTGATCGTCATTTTCTTGGCCTATACACAAGGCAGGGTCTGGCTTGTCGGCGCCGTGATTGTCGTTCACCTGATGGCCTATACGGTTTCGGCCCTGTCCTTTCCGGTCTTTGCCCTGTCTTTGAGTGCGGGCGTTGCCATTTATATGCCTTCCTATCTGGCCACGGATCTCATGGCGGAAAAATACGGCCGCGCACAGGCTTTTGAAGCCGTTCGTCTCCTTCTGGCGTGCTATATAGTTGTGCCGCTTTTATTTTTCATTGTGCTGGCCGCCGAACCGGACGAACAGACACGCGGTCTGCATGAACATCTGTCCGCCGTTTTTGCGACCTCATGGCGAATGAGCATCGCAGCGGTTATCACGAACTTCTTTGCGCAAAATTTCGATGTGTGGTTCTATGATTTTATTCATCGCAAAACGGGCGGCAAGATGCTCTGGCTGCGCAATTGCCTGAGCACAGGCATCTCGTCTTTCATGGATACTTTTCTGTTCTGGTCCATCGCTTTTTACGGCATCCTGCCGAACTGGGCGAGCCTCGCCCTGGTTTCATATTTTTTAAAAGTTTTTGTCGCAGCAGCGGATACGCCGTTCGTCTATCTGGCCAAGAAGATCACCCCGCGCGATCTGCGGACAGCGCCGACGTAAAAGAGAGCTTATCTTTCGTCAAAAAGGGGCCGCCGCTTCAGGGGGGGCTGAAGCGGCGGCTAGCCGTAAAAAACTGTTTTCTATGTAACTAACCTCAGCTATGGATAAGAGACACTGAAAAAAACGTATAAATCCCCGTCACTCCCACGAAAGTGGGAGCCCGGAATCACAGCAATTTTATGAATCGCGAAGGCGCGAAGACGCGAAGTTTGCACAGATCCCTTCGCGTCTTCGGGACTTCGCGATTCATATCTTTTCTATTACGGCATGCTCGCTTCATCTCGTTCAGACCCCACCTTCTCCCTGATATGCAATATATACAATAGGTTATTTCTTTTTTATCCATAGCTCAGGTTAACTATAGCTCCGTTACATTTGCGTGGAAAGGCTTTCCGGCGGATATCCGACGCCGAGAGTCGGGAACAGGGAGCCGCGCAGTGCCAGCAGGCGGTAGACTGCGAGCATTTCGACGAATTCGGCGTTGACCATGTTGCTGCGCGAGACGAACAACTCGTTCTGGGCGTCCAGAACGTCAAGCAGCGTCCGGCGGTCCAGATTGAACTGGTCTTTATAGGCTTTCACAACCTCGACATTGGCCGCGGCCTGTGTTGCAAATTCGCGAGCGCGCTCGCCTGCGGACTGCATCCCGGCCCATGTCCGGCGGACGTCGCCTTCAAGTGCGCGCGCGGCCTGATCCCGGCGTTCCTTGGCCTGTGTTTCGTGGTGAATAAACTCCCGTGCCCGGGCGACATCCGCGCCCCCGCGGTACAGGTTCCAGTTCATAACGACGAGGGCGGACGCGCTTGTGTTCTTGCCCTCAACGCCGCCGAGATCTTCCCCGGTACGGCCGTTCAACTGGAAGTCAACTTGCGGATAATAGGTCGATTGCGTGCCGTTTAACTCCGCATGGGCAACTTCAATATCCGCCTCGAAGATCGACAGGGTCGGGCTTTCCGTCAGGGCCTGCCTGACTTCGTTTTCGATCGTGTCGTTCAACTGATCGACCGGAACGGCAGGCATCACAAGATCGCCCGGCATATCGCCGATGTTTTGAAGATATTGCGTTTCGGAGCGCCGGAGACTTTCACGCACGCTCGCTTCCTGTGCCCGGGCCCCGGCCAGACGGGCGCGGGCCTGTTCCAGATCGGACTGGCTGGAGCGGCCCATCATGACGCCGTCCTGAATCTGCTCAAGGAAAGAGAGGTGTTCGGCGACGTTCTCGCGGGCAATCGCCAGAAGTTCCCGCTGGCGCATCACTTCGAGATAGGATTCACAGATATCGAAACCGACAAGCTCCGCGGTTTCGCGGGCGCGCTGGGTCGAGGATTCGATCCGCCATTTCTGCCGCTCGACCTCGTAGCGGGTCTCCCAGCCGTCGAAAAGCATCTGGGTCAGTGTCAGGCTTGTTTCATAGCGCCACAGCGATTCTTCATCGTCTCCGTCCGTTCCGGCGCGCGTTCCCGGATCGTCCGTATATTCATAGCCCGTGTCGGCGGACAGATCGAGAGACGGGAGATACAGGGCTTTTGCCTGCTCAAGCTCTTCGTCCGTCGCGCGGCGGCTGGAGGCCGTCACACCGTATTCGGGATGGGTCCAGACCCCGGCCGCCACGGCATCGCGCATTGTAACGACTTCGGTATCCGGGTCCTGCGCCGCCGCGAGGGTGGGGCTGAACAGGAGAGCCGCTGCGGCAACGCCTGTCAAGGCAAGGGCGGACACGCCGGACCGCGAATATTTTCGGTTCAAAATAGGTTTAAAAAAAGATTTGCTCATATGCACGTCTCCGGTTCTTGTCTGATTTTCTGCGGGCCTATCACATCCCGACTCATCGGCCCTGTCGAAAACAGACGACTAAAATTCATATGCTTGGGGGGGACTTTAGCAGGTCTTCGGTTTTACGCAAAGAAAAACCATCACTCTTTTGCCTCTGATTCGACAAGTTTTTCTGTTTTTGGAGAAGAAAAAGCCGGATCTTGCCGCAGGCTGTCGAGAAAGGCATTGGAGGCCCCCTGAATTTCCACCCAGCGGCTCAGAACCGTCTGCGGCAATTCAATCTGATAAAGCTTGTTGTTGCGCTCATAATACATGGAGCATGGCTCGTCGGAATTGTGCGCCGGAGGACAGAGAAAAAACGTAATGCTCCGGTCTATATGTCCGCTCATGTCCGGATTTTCCGGCAAAAAGAGGACTCCCCGGCTGACCTCTGCGTCATCCGGCGCGGCATACAGGCGGTACCCGTCGACCGGCGCCGCGTCCCGGTCTTCAAGCGCGCCGAGATAGGTCAGATTAAAACGGATCAGGGCCGCGACATTCTCACGCTTGGTTGTTTCCCGCATGTTCAGGCCGATGCGGAAGGACCCTTCCTGCTTGAGAATGCGATCCGCATAAATGCCGGCCGGCGCCATTTCCGGATACATTACGTCAATGGATAAGGTCGTAGATTGCTCTTCACTCATGTCCGGCGCATCGTCAAAATATTCAGCCGGGACTGTATAGGCGGCATCCGCAAATCGTACCGGAATAGCCTCGTCCGGATCATGCACGGGCATTCCCGGCACGAAACGGGACGGAAGAATTTCTGCGTCCCGGGGAAGGGCGGCCTCTCCGGAGGGAGAGGAGAGATCCGGGGCAGGCGGCATAGCGCTGACCGGAACACGGTCCTCCGCAGGGGAAGGGCCTGGCTTTGTTGCCATGAAGTACAGGGCAGGGGCGCCAAGCAGGAGGAGAGCGATTCCGGAAATGACGAGGATCGAAACAGCCGGGAAATGTCGTCTGGGCTCTGTATCTTCGGGAGTGTGTTCCGCTTCCTCCGTCATTATTTTCATTCCTCCCTGAAAGAATCTCACTAAATTTACGCGCCTTCATGAGGCAGGTCAAACGAACAATCATACCGCCCTTAACGCCCCTCAATTTTGTCATTGCGAGCCCGCGGAGCGGGCGCAGCAATCCAGAATCTCACAGATTTAAACGCTTTTTCTGGATTGCTTCCCCCGCCTTCGCGGGGGCAGGCTTCCTCGCAACGACGGAAAAGAAGACCTTTCACGAAATTGAGGGATGGTAAGATCCCAAACCTGTTTAATCTTCCCGGTTTTGCTCCGCACAGACGGCCTCTATGTTGTGTCCGTCAGGGTCGATGATGAAGGCGGCATAATATCCGTCTTCATATTCCGGTCGATAACCCGGCTTTCCGTTGCATTTGGCGCCGTTTTCAAGGGCCGTCCGATAAAAATTGTCAACAGTTTGCGTGTCTTTCGCATTAAAGGCGAGATGAACGTTGCGGGACAAAGGGGCCTCCTGATCGGTTTGACGGATTTCAAACATGTCATGAACGCTCGTCCCATACCCCACAACGATATCCGTGATATCTAAAACGACCTCATATCCCAGAACAGGCATGAGGACGTCATAGAAATTTCGGGACAGATCCAGATTTTTGACTTTAATCTGGACGTGGTTAAACATTCTCATTTGTTAACGGCCTTTCGGTTGATCGCGTGACATGCAGCGTATACGAGATGAACGGAGAACGCAAAAGACATCCTGCATCCCATTCCGCCGTGTCCGCGTCTCTCTGAAATGTCCCGCCGCCCGCATAAAGGACGTGCATCCCGTTCCAAAATAGGATATTATTCCTGTCATGGAGCAGGATGACGAGGCGCGGGACTTACGATATCTGATCTATGACGGCCGGCCGCCGAGAGTCCGGCGGGGCGGGATCTCTATCGTGCCGGACTACGCGGGGCATCTGGCGCGCGGGCTTGTCCTCCTGCGGGAGCGGCGCGCGGTGCTGAACGCGGGGGAGCTCGGACGTCTGGGGACGGCATGCCGGAAGCTCACGAACCTGCTTGCAAAGCATCGCCAAAACGGGCATTTATGAGGGGAGATCATCCCTGAAAAACGGAGTGCACCACATGGCCGACAGTACATCGACAGACTTCACACACCGCGCATCCGATGCGATTCGTCAGGACGCCGCGCGAATCCTTCTGGAGACAAAATCCGTCCTGTTCAACGCGCGCGAGCCGTTTACGTTTACATCCGGCAAACGCAGCCCGGTCTATGTCGATTGCCGCCGCCTGATCTCTTTTCCGAATGAGCGGGCAAAACTGATGGATTACGCGAGCGACCTGCTCAGTGAGGCGGTCAGCACGGATGAAATCGACTATGTTGCGGGCGGCGAGACGGCGGGCATTCCCTATGCCGCCTTTATTGCCGAACGCCTGAACAAGCCGATGCTCTACGTCCGCAAAAAGCCCAAAGGCTTCGGCCGGATGGCACAGATTGAGGGCTGCATGGACGACGAAGGCAAGAAAGTCGTCCTCGTCGAGGATCTCCAGACAGACGGCGGGAGCAAAAAAGTCTTCGTTGATGCCCTGCGCGATGCGGGTGCGGTCGTGACGCATTCGCTGGTGATTTTCCACTACGGTATTTTCGACCTGAGCGCGGAAAACATGGCGAAGATGAAACTGCACCTTCACGCCCTGACGGATTGGTGGGCCGTCCTGAAATTCGCGAAAAAGATGAATTATTTCGACCGCGAGACGATCGAAACCGTTGAAACCTTTTTGAACGACCCCGTAACCTGGCAAGCGGAACATGCCGAGTAGGCTGAAGAAAATAGCCTATATCTGTGCGCAGACGGACGAGGCGCGGTCCGCGCGGGATCTGCTGGCCGGGCGTTACGGCGCGGTCTCTGTGGATGATGCGGACGTCATCGTCGTCCTCGGCGGAGACGGGACGATGCTGGAGACGCTCCACGAGACGGTCACGCTGGAGAAGCCGGTATACGGCCTGAACCGCGGTTCGCTGGGTTTTCTGCTGAACCCCTATAAGGATGGCGCGGATTTGCCCGAACGCCTCGCGCAAACGCAGCGTGTCGAGATTCATCCGCTGCGGATGATTGCGACCGACAAGGACGGACGCAAAATCGATGCGCTGGCCTTCAACGAAGTCTCGCTTCTGCGTCAGGCCCGCCAGGCCGCCAAAATCGCGATCAGCGTCGACAACGTCGTCCGCCTGCCGGAGCTGGTTTGTGATGGTGTTCTGGTCGCTTCTCCCGCCGGGAGCACGGCATATAACCTTTCGGCGCATGGACCGATCCTGCCGCTCAGCGCGAATGTTCTCGCGATGACGCCGATCAGCGCCTTTCGCCCGCGCAGGTGGCGCGGCGCGCTTTTGCCCGCGCATGCCGAAATCCGCTTTACGATTCTGGAATCCGTAAAGCGGCCCGTCAGCGCAGTTGCCGATTTCACCGAATTGCGCGATGTTATAGAGGTTGATGTGCGCGAGTCGCGTTCTGTCGCGCGGACGCTGCTTTTCGACCCGGACCACAATCTTGAGGAGCGGATCCTCAAGGAACAGTTTATGCCTTGATATCACTCACCTATGGAAGATCAGACTCCCGCCATGTTTTCACGAATGATCTCGACGCCGTTTCTATGCCTTATCACGTCCCTTTGCCTTTTACCCGGATTTGCGCAGGCCGCGCAGCATCAGGGGCAAGAGCCCGACCTCGGCGCGGCGGCGCACCCATCCGGCGCGGGTCTCGGGATGTATCTGCATCCGGGCGCGCTGTTCTGCGTGGCCGTGTTTGTTTTTTCGTATCTCCTCGTCCTGACCGAGGAGCAGACGCATTTGCGCAAGTCGAAACCGGTCATGCTCGGTGCGGGGATCATCTGGGCCGTGATCGCGATGATCGCGCCTTCCTACGGTGTTTCGCACGAGGTGATCCGGGCGGCGATTTATCACGGCGTGGATGAGTACGGGAGCCTCTTCCTGTTCCTGCTCGCCGCGATGACCTATATCGGCGCGCTGGAAGAACGAAATGTCTTCGCGGTCTTGCGGGCGAAAATGCTGGCCGCGAGGCTGAGTTTCCGGGCGATGTTCTGGGTTACAGGCGTCCTCGCATTCTGTCTGTCCCCGATCGCCGACAACCTGACGACGGCGCTCGTCCTCGGAACTGTGACGATGGCGCTCGGCCGGGACAATCCGAAATTTGTCGCGATCAGCTGTATCAATATCGTGAACGCCGCGAACGCGGGCGGTGCGTTCAGCCCCTTCGGCGATATCACGACATTGATGGTCTGGCAGTCGGGGCAGGTCGAGTTCTTCGAGTTTTTCTCACTGTTTGTGCCTTCTGTCGTTTGTTTCATCGTCCCGGCGCTGATGATGCAGTTCGCCGTGCCGAAAAGCCGGGCGCCGGCGATCCATGAGGATGTCCGCCTCAAGCGGGGCGCGCGGGTCATCATCGGCCTTGGCCTGTGCACGATCGCGCTCGCCGTCAGTTTCGAGCAGTTCCTCGGTCTGCCGCCCTTCCTGGGGATGGTGACGGGCCTCTCGATCCTGATGTTTTTCGCGTGGTATATCCGCCATATCGGCAATAACCGGGACAAGAATTTCGACATTCTGGAGCAGGTCGCGGGCTCCGAATGGGATACGATGCTCTTTTTCTTCGGCGTGATTTTCAGTGTCGGCGGACTCAGTTTTCTCGGATATCTCGAGATCATGTCGATGGCAATGTATCAGGATATCGGCCCAGGATTTACGAATATCGCGCTCGGCCTGATTTCCGCCGTCGTCGACAACATCCCCGTCATGTTCGCCGTGCTGGCCATGGAGCCGGAAATGTCGCACTTCCAGTGGCTCCTGATCACGCTGACTTGCGGGGTCGGCGGGTCGCTCCTGTCCATCGGGTCGGCGGCGGGTGTCGCCCTGATGGGCGTTGCGCGCGGACGCTATACGTTCAGCGCGCATCTGAGATGGGCGCCGGCCATCGCGCTCGGATTCGCGGCTTCCGTCGCAACGCATTATCTGCTGAACGGGTGAGGGAGGGAGTGGCTCCCCCTTATCCCGGCTTCCGGGCGGTGATGTAATCGACTTTTCTTGCCGTCCAGTGCCCTGAAAGATCTCTTTGCGAAAGCCCGTCTGTCAACGGGATTCGGAGGGCATGAACATCCTCGACTCCTCCGGCGTTTAAGACCTCCTCGACAAGAGAACCGGGGCAAAGCGGATCCCTCCCGTGTTTATGTGGCGGCAAGACACAAATGAAAAACCCGCCCGGTTTGAGGGCGTCCAGACATCCCTGGATCATCGCTCTGTTTTCCGCGGGATCGGTTGAGGTGAACGCATCGACAGCCGCGACGACATTGAATTGTCCCTTGACGCCGGGGTCGTCACTGAACGCGCGCATATCGACGGCTTCAAACGCCAGAATCCGGGGGTCGATCTGTTTCCGGCCCTCGGCGACGGCTTTCCTCTGATCGAGCGCGCATTGAAAATCCGTCGCGAGAATAAGCGGTGGTTTTGAAAATAAGCGTGAAATCAGAGATAAAAATCCGTTTTTTTTTTTTTTTTTTTACAAGGCGTTCAGCAAGGGAACGCCCCAATATGTCAAGTGATCCGCAGCCGGGGATCAGAACGCGCGGCATATCTTTTTTATCTCCGATATGTTTCTTGATATCGGCGATGAGCTTGCCGACAAGTCCGTCATCTTCAAGAACGCTGGCATGGGCCAGGCCATAGGGATCTTGTGCGTAAACAAGTTCCCAATAGGTTTTGAGGGGATCGTCTGAGGTCGCGGCTTGCTCGCGAAGCGTTATTTTTGGGACTGAAGAGGTCATCTGATCCGCAATTTATAGTTTAGCCATTCCGATGATATGCATATACGAAAGAGTTGGAAAAATCAAGTTATGAAAAAATTAATCTTGAACAGAAATTGAAACCGGCGGGGGATTGGAATATCCTTTCCGGAAAATCTATAAACGCTCTATATTAACCTCAGCTATGGATAAGAGGACTTTAAAATCTTATAAACCAACGTCATCCCGGCGAAAGCCGGGATCCAGAGAAAACGTTTTTCTTATTTTACGC
>JANQFU010000070.1 GCA_028277665.1 Alphaproteobacteria bacterium
GACGCGTTCCGCCCTTGCCTTCGTGCGCCTCGCCTCCATCCGGCTCATGTTACGCAAACTCTGTAATCATTCATAAAGTTTCCGGACGGACTCTTAGAGAAAACCCTATACTGCGAATTGGGTTAAGAGGGAAAAACATCCAGCAATATGTGGCGACAAAACCCCATAATTGGACAGCGCAGGAGTTTGTTTCTGATTTGGCGATAGAAAGGGCAAGAGCATCCAATGACCTCACCAAAGCGATTGTCCAAGCGGCTAATGACCCTAAAGACTACGAGAAGAACATTAAAAAGCTTGTTAAGGACTTAGACGATAATAAAAAAGAGGCGCTGGCAGAATACGTTATACATCGTAAACAAGTTATAGAATTGCTAGAAGCTTCTAGAAAATTCAGCAGTACGGGTACAAGAACGCCAGAAGATGCCGTGCATGATTTGGTTTTCAAAAGATTTTCGGACAACGTTCAAACTGATTATTTCGAGCATAATCTTTGGCTAGTAGATGATGTGCTAGCTTTTTTGCCATATATATCAAGCGACAGGACAATGCACGGAGCCAAAAGAAAGGCTGGCGATAAAGTTGCAGATTTAGCCTTCTTCGATGACAGCTTAGTTCTTGGCGACAATGACGGTACGACGATAACCATTATTGAGTTTAAAAAACCAAGCAGAGACGATTATGTTTTTGGCAATGAAAAGAAAGACCCCGTCCTTCAAGTTATCAAAACATTGGAGGATGCGACCAGCGCGGGTGGCACCCAAAAAACTGATGGAACATTTTTTTCATTTTCAGGGGTTGTCAGACGGTTTGCATATATTATCGCTGACCTGACCCCTTCATTTGTAAAGGTTTTGCAGGGGCATGATTTCAAAAATGACTGGAATCCTAGGATTTATTTTAGATTTCGTGATAACGAACAAATTTTCATACAGGTTTTTGGGTACGACACCTTGGTTGAGAATGCAAAGAAGAGAAACCAAGCATTCTTCTCTGTCCTATTAGGAGAATAAAAATCGGTTTTATCTGAGGTGCCTGTCTTCGCAAGAATGACGGATGAGGCGCGGGGCATGCAAAAATGGCGGAGAAGAGCAGATATCCGGGATTCTAGACTCCCGCTTTCGCGGGAGTGACGAGGGTGGAGGGAAGGTGTTTCGGGCGTTGCGCGAACTTCGCGGCTTCGCGCCTTCGCGATTCGAGATCTTTTGCAGGAGGGAGAAGCTCTGGAAGATTCCCGTTTTCACGGGAATGACGGAATTTTAAAGATCGCGATGGTTGACGGTTTGAGGTATTTTTCTACGAAGATCACGAAGTGACTGAGGGGCACCTTATCCTTCTTCGTGTTCTTCGCGGCACTTTGCGTACTTTGTGTTAAAACAAAAAGAATAACAATGGCTTTGAACAAGAAAAAAACCAATGCTCGTCCTCATAGATGAAAGCGGTGAAACGGGGTTTAAGGAAGGGTCTTCCCGTTTCTTCATCCTGACGATGATCGTCTTTCCGGACGGGTCCCCCGAAAATGGCCGCTACATCAAAGCGGAGGAAACCGCCGATGTCATTCATCGGCTTATGCAGGAAACCCGCCATAAGCCGGAGTTTCATTTCACAAACTGTTCAGCAAAAGTCCGGAAAGCCTTTTTCTCCGGTCTGAACGCCGCCGGGTGTGCGTTTGACGTTTATGCCCTGATTGTCGATAAAAAACACATCACCAGCCCTCACCTCAGAAAGAATCCGGGGAAATTCTACAATTTCATGCTGAAACAGCTTTTGACGCATAACCCGATCGACGGGGCCACAATCAAAATTGACGGACAGAAAAGCAAGGCGTTCCGCAAAGCGCTTCAGGCCTATCTCCGCCAGGGCAATCATCAGATGATCGCAAAGCTGAAATTCGTCGATTCCAAAAAGGATGTTCTGATCCAGCTTGCGGACATGGCCTGCGGCGCGATTGCTTATAGCTGTAACAGGGGTGACCGGCTGGAATCCGATCTCTATAAAAAGATGCTCGGAAAGCGGATCAAAAATCTCTGGAAGTTCAAATAAAAAAGCCCTCTCCACCTTACCTCAGATAGAGGCTGGAACTCCCTACGGAGCCGTTAGGTGAAAAGGGCGCTTTGTACTTTTATTATTGGGTGCAACCAACAAAAAGTCAATAAAAATCCTGTTTTGTGAGGCCGGCGCGGGATGCGCGGGACATCCTCTCCCGCCCGTAAGCGAAACGGTTCAATCCGCGCGGTTCAGGAGTTCCAGAAACTCGACAATCCCGACGGCCTCGACACCGCCGGACATCGGGAAGCGCTCGGTGCCGGAATAGACTACGAATTTTCGGGTGGCCTGAATGTCTTCGCAGGCCGTGTAAAATCCGCTCCGGATTTTCGGCGCGGCGGAGCGCTTGATTTCAATCGCCCATGTTTCCTTGTGCGATTTCTCAAGGATCAGGTCGATCTCACTCTGGCCGGAGGTTCTGTAATAGCTGGCCGACCATTTATCGGACAGGCGCGCGAGAATGTTTTCGATGGCGAAAGCCTCCCATGACGCGCCGACGACCGGATGGCCGAGCAAATCGTCAAATGCGGAAATTTTGAGAAGATTGTGCAGAAGCCCCGTATCGCGGATATAGATTTTGGGTGATTTTATCAGGCGTTTTTTCGTGTTTCCCGCCCAGGGCTGGAGCTGGCGCACCATATAAAGATCGGTCAGAATATCCAGATAATTGCGCGTCGTGGTGTGGCTGACCTCCAGACTTTTTCCGATCTCCGACAAATTCACCTGCTGGCCGTGCAGGTGCGCCAGCATCGTCCAGAACCGGCGCATCCGGCTTGCCGGGATTTGCAGGCCCATTTGCGGAATGTCGCGCTCCACATAGGACGAGACAAAATCCGAACGCCAAGCCCAGCTTTCGTCATCGCTCGCCGCCAGATAGCTCTTCGGGAAGCCCCCGCGAAACCAGAGCTTTTCCGGATTAAATCCGAGCGGATCTTGCGCGTGGATTTCGGGAACCGTAAAGGGCTTCAGCTCCAGATAGCGGATCCGTCCGGCCAGCGTCTCGGAGGATTGCTGCAACAGATCCCGCGAGGCCGAGCCCAGCAATAAAAACTGCGCGCTGGTCTCTCCGGCGCGAATGCGCGTGTCGATCAGACCGCGCAATATCCGGAACAGATCGGGGCGAAGCTGGAGTTCGTCGATAATAAGAAGCTGATTTTCAAACCGTCTCAGATAGCTCTCGGCATCACTCAGCCGCGCCAGATCGGATTCGCGTTCCAGATCCATATAAGCGGTCTGCTTGTCGATATGCGTTGCCGCAATCTCATGCGCCAGCGTCGTCTTGCCGACCTGCCGCGGCCCCAGCAATGCCACGGCGGGCATAGACTGAAGGGCTTGCAGAATATCGCTGTTAAGCAAACGTGGTATCATATACCCATTATGAAGCTTGAATTTTCAATTTGCAAGATTTTAAGATAAAAAATACGCCAATTGAAAGTTCAAGCTTCAAACCACATGAAAAATTGGGCGCTAATTAAATTTTGGGCCCTTTTCTTTATTAGTGGCACTCGTTAATTAAATATGCTTTATTAGCGGAGGGGGTTAATTAAATTTTCTGCATTTTTTTAACTAGGGAGTGTCCTCAAATTCGTCTAACGAGCTAATTTTCCGGATTCACAGACTGATTTCTTTGTGATTCAATGAGATGTATTTGATTCACAAGGAG
>JANQFU010000078.1 GCA_028277665.1 Alphaproteobacteria bacterium
CTCCTTGTGAATCAAATACATCTCATTGAATCACAAAGAAATCAGTCTGTGAATCCGGAAAATTAGCTCGTTAGACGAATTTGAGGACACTCCCTAGAATGACGACGGCTGACAGGAATGCTGCTTTTAAATCCAATTTCTTTTTCATAATATTTAAGACATTATTTCATATTTTTCTGTTTTGCAAGACCTTTTTAATCTTACCGTCCGGAGAGCGCATCGACGAGGGATTGCAAATCGGTAAGCGGCGTCAGAGACATACCGGGAATTTTGATCTCTTTCCCGCGCAGCGGAGACGGGACCGTCGCCTTTGAAAAACCGAGTTTCTCCGCTTCCTTGAGACGCAGATCCGGCTGCGCAACCTGCCGGACTTCTCCGGAAAGACCGATCTCCCCGAACAGGACCATCTCGCCCGGAACGGGCGCACCGGTCAGAGAGCTGATCAACGCCGCCGCAACCGCCAGATCGGCGGCCGGTTCCTGAATGCGCAATCCGCCCGCCATGTTCAGATAAATATCGCAGCCCGAAAACTGCAACCCGCACCGCGCTTCCAGAACGGCCAGAATCATGGACAAACGGTTTTGATCCCATCCGACGACCGCGCGCCGCGGCATGCCAAGCGGAGAGGGCGCAACAAGGGCCTGCACCTCGACAAGAACGGGGCGGCTGCCCTCAAGCGCGGCCAGAACGGCGCTCCCGTTGACGTTTTCCTGCCGCTGGGACAAAAAGAGCGCGGACGGGTTCTCGACCTCGACAAGTCCTTGCGCGGCCATTTCAAAAACACCGATCTCATCGGTCGGGCCGAAGCGGTTCTTGACCGTCCGCAGGATCCGGAACTGGTGGCCACGGTCGCCCTCGAAATACAGAACGGTATCGACCATGTGTTCGAGAACCCGCGGGCCCGCAATCTGGCCCTCTTTCGTAACATGGCCGACAATCAACAGCGTAAATCCCTGTTTCTTCGCGGCACGGATCAACTCATGCGCCGCCGTGCGAACCTGCGTGACTGTGCCCGGCGCGCTCTCGACCGTGTCGATATACATCGTCTGGATCGAATCGATGACCAGCACGTCGGCGCGCGTCTGCGGGTCGGTCATCGTCTCCAGAATATCCCGAATGCTCGTCGCACTCGCCAGAGCAACCGGAGATTTCTCGAGTCCAAGACGGGACGCGCGCAGACGAATCTGATCGACAGCTTCCTCGCCGGACACATAAAGGGCGCTCTGTCCTTTATTCGCAAGCGCGCAGACAACCTGTAACAGCAGGGTCGATTTGCCGATCCCCGGATCCCCGCCGATCAAAATCGCCGACCCCGGGACGAGCCCGCCGCCCGCGACCCGGTCAAGCTCCCGGATCCCCGTCAAATGGCGCGGCAAGGTTTTGTGGTCTTTGCCTTCGAGCGCATGGGTTTCGATCCGGCGGCCTTTGCGCTTTTTGTCGGCGGCCAGTGAACGCGGCGGCCCCGATTCCTGAACCTCTTCCGTAAGCGTATTCCATTCGCCGCAGGCCTCGCAGCGCCCCGACCATTTCGGCCAGACCGCCCCGCAGGATTGGCAGATATAGGATGTCTTGGTCCCGGCCATTCGTTATCAGCCTCAACAGCGAACAGGAAGTCCGCCCTCATATATTATTGTCTATGTCCCGGAAAACCGAAAAAGGTCAAAATATTCCCGTTCTTTCAGGATGTTCCCCGGATTTCCTATTCTTTCTCCATCGTACATTGGAGAGGTTGTTCGTTTGCGCGGGCAAAGTCCATGACCTGACTGACCTTGGTTTCTGCGATTTCGTAGGTATAGACGCCGCAGATCCCCACGCCGCGGCGGTGGACGTGCAGCATGATATCCGTCGCTTCCGGCCTGCTTTTCCCGAAAAACCGCTCGAGAACATGCACGACGAATTCCATCGGCGTGTAATCGTCGTTCAGAAGAAGAACCTTGAACATGGAAGGTTTGCGTGTCTTTGTCCGCGGTTTAAGAAGGAGCCCATGCTCCGGCGCGTCATAAGGCCGGTCGCCGTCGCCCGGCCCCTGACCGGGCCCTGACGGCGGTTGCGGGTCGTCTTCAGAAGATTTTTCATCCATCCGCAATCGTTTCCTTTCAGATAGATCCTCACTTCGAGTATGCGGCATTATACAAAATTTAGAAACAAACAAAAGCCGCACGGCTCCGAATTCAGGTTAACAGGAATTCCCTGGAGCGTTCCCTTTTTAGATTGACGCATACCCGGAGTTTCTAAAATAATTGGCGCATTCGTTGGGAGAGACAGTATCAAGAAGCTTGCCAAGGCGTTTCCAGACGGCGGTGACGCTGCGTTCGGCAGCTTTGTGCATGAGGGCGACATAGCCGATGTTAAGATCGCCACTGGCCTGGGCGAGCTTTCCTTGTCAGGGCACGTCATTGGCGGGCGGATATTCCGGTCTTGCCGGACAGCTATAAACTGCCGGGAAAGTATAATGACGCCTATCATCTCTGCGGGGATGGGGTGGCCGTGCCGGCAGTGCGTTTTCTGGCGGAAACCGTTTTCGAGCCCGTTCTGGGCAAAATCGCCGACGATATTTCCGCGGGCAAAATGATCGCCGCGGAATAATTGTTCTAGACCAAAGCGTTCTCAGCTTCTAAGCTTTAAAACATGGTTGAGCACGGATGGAGAAAATTAACCCGGATTCTTTGCCGTGAGGTCAAGGCAAAGCATTGGACATGAGGTGTTTTTGAGTCTATATTTTATCTTATGTATATTTTTTGTCAGGGAGTCTTTAGTGATGCGCAGAGCCTTTATTTTCTTTCTTTTCAGCCTGGCCCTTGGTCTCGGCCCCGGTTTATCCGCGCCGGTGCAGGCACAAAGTCTGAAAGCGCAGCTTCTCGAACTGAACCGGTTTGATCCGGCCCAGAACCCTGAGTTGCGCCCTGCGGAGCAATTCCTCGGCCGCCCCGTTCAGGATCGCTCGAACCGTGCCATTGGGCAAATCACAGACCTTCTGGCCGATACGAGCGGAGAGATCCGTCAGATTGTCGCCGACCTTGAGGATGTCGGAATCTCAGGCAGGACGTTTTACATTACGCCGGAAGATCTGCCGATCAATGTCAATTCAGGATCTGTCAAGCTGCCTTATCATCGGGATCGCCTCGACGAAGCCGTCGCCGGCCTGTATGCCGACATTGAAACGGCAGCCGGGGACGAAGAAAACGGAAACCGTTTTTCTGTTAAAAAAGTTCTGCATACGGATCTTCTCGATATCCGGACGGGACACGCTCTTGGAGAAATTGAAGACATCCGCTTTGATGATTTCGGCCGGAAGATTCAGGCTCTGCTGATTCGTCCCCGGGGCGCAGGCCGCACCGAGCAACTCGTTGCCGTTCCTTTTGTCGGGATCCGGATTATCAGTCTGGAGCGCAGCACGTCTCTCGCTCTGGACGAAAATGCGGCAGCGACGTTCACGGACTATATAAAGGTTATCCGGTAGATCGGTTACGTTGCGATTTTGTGTTCGACGTGGACGGTTCCGGTCGGCAGATCAATCAGAAAAATCCGCAGATGCGCTTCCGGCACATCTTCCGTGAAAATTTTCCTGAGATCCCCAAGCGCAACGGCAAAGCGGTTTGCCGCCTCAACGGGCTCTGTTTCATAGACCGGCCTTTGAAGCATTAATGTATATTCGTTTTTGGCCGTTTGCGCGATAATATCGCTCTGTCGGCGTTCGCGGACAAGAGCCTGAGAAAGACGCGCGATTGCATAGTCCGCCACATAATGGCCGTCTTTTTCAAGGAGATCCCTATAATTTTCAAGAGATATGAATAAGAGATACGACATCTCTCCGTAACGGTCCGCACGGTCGATCGCAGACAGGAAAAGCTGATTGAACGCGGATTTGGCAATAACGCCGCCGGCGCTTGGGAAATCCTCAGCTTCATCGCCGATCCTGCGAATCAGCATATTCATCCGTTCCGCATTTGCGGTTTTTCCGACCAGAATTTCCGGATCGAGGGGTTTGGACAAGACATCATTACAACCGGACCGAATGGCTTGTACAGTCTCTTCTTCGCGGGAAAGCAAAACCATATAAGGGTAGCCACGGACGGAACGGCGCATCTCGAGGACGGCCTGGCGCGGCTCTGTCAATGGCGCGGGATCGAAAAAGATGCATTCAAATTCTTCTTTTTTAGCCAGTTCGAGCGCATCGTTTTTTGCAGGTTCCTCTACGACCTCATGACCAAGATCCGTGAGTTTGGCTTTCATCAGCGCGGACGACATACTGTCACGGTCGATCAACAAACATTTCATGGGCCGGGACTCCTGATACCTGATAAATGAGCAAAAATCATGGTACAGGATATCGGATGCCGGACCGCACGAAAAGATTTTCTTTTTCTTTGACAATATCCCGGCATTACGCTAGTAAAACCCCCCATGGCTGATCTGTGATCCCTGTGCCGAAAACGGTGCCGGATCGCAAGCCCAGGTGGCGGAATTGGTAGACGCGCAGGTTTCAGGTACCTGTGGCCGCAAGGTCGTGGAAGTTCGAGTCTTCTCCTGGGCACCAACACATTAATCCAACAAGAAAACCCGAAAATGACAGTCACTCTCTATGAAAACGACCTGCCGGATAATCTGGATCTCGGAGACGAGATCGCCGTCGATACGGAAACAATGGGCCTGAACCCGCACCGCGACCGGCTGTGCCTCGTCCAGCTGTCCTCGGGAGACGGCAACGCGCATCTCGTCCGCATCGCGCCGGGACAAGATGACGCTCCGAACCTCCGGCGTCTTCTTGAAGATGAAGGGACTCTGAAAATCTTTCACTTTGCCCGCTTCGATGTGGCCGCGCTCCTGTCCCACCTCACCATTCTCTGCGCGCCGGTCTATTGCACGAAAATCGCCTCGCGCCTGTGCCGGACCTATACGGACAAGCATTCCCTGCGCGATCTCTGCCGTGACTTCGCCGGCATAGAGCTGAACAAGCAAAAACAGTGCTCGGACTGGGGCGGCGAGACGCTGAGCCAGGAACAGCTCGATTACGCGGCAAGCGACGTCCTGTATCTTCATACCATCCGCAAAGAGATCGACAAGATGCTGGTCCGCGAAGAGCGGGCCCATCTCGCCGATGCCTGCTTTGACTTTGTCCCGGTCCGCGCGATTCTGGATCTTGAAGGCTGGGCCGATATCGATATATTCGAGCATTGAAGAATGAGGAAAGCGGGAACGATGAATGCGTTGAAATCGGCGGATCTCGAAGCCGGACTGACAGCCGATCCCAGAGATATCGAACGGGCCAGAGCCGTTCTGAAAACGGAATGCGAAGGGCTGCAGGCGCTTTCGGATGCACTGGACGGTTCTTTCTCCAGAGCCGTTCAGGCCGTCTCCGCCATGAAAGACACCCGCCACGGGCGGCTGATCGTCGCCGGGATCGGCAAAAGCGGGCATATCGCCCGCAAACTGGCGGCAACGCTGGCCTCTACCGGCACGCCCTCCTACTTCGTTCACCCGGGCGAGGCCTCGCACGGCGACCTCGGCATGGTCACAAAGGACGACATGGTCCTGATGCTCTCCAATTCCGGCGAGAACGCAGAGCTTTCGGATCTCATCCACTATACGCGCCGCGCAGGGATTACCCTGATCGCGATGACGTCGAACCCGGAGAGCACGCTGGCCAAACATTCCGACATCGTCCTTCTCGTGCCGAAAATGCCGGAAGCCTGCCCGAACGGACTCGCTCCGACGACATCGACAACGATGATGCTGGCGCTCGGCGACGCCCTCGCCGTCGCGCTGGTCGACCGGATGGGCCTGACAGCCGAACAGTTCAAGATGTTCCACCCCGGCGGCAAACTCGGCCGTAAGCTCGTCCGGGTCTCCGAGGTCATGCACCCGCTTGAATCTCTGCCCTGCGTTCCGCCCGGAACGACAATGGACAAGGCGCTTTTGGAAATGACGGAGAAAAACCTCGGTTGCCTCCTCATCACGGACGACCAAAACGCCTTGCTCGGAATCATCACGGACGGAGACCTGAAGCGCCATATGGCCCCGGATCTCCTGACCCGCACGGTCGATGCACTGATGACGGGCGGCCCGAAATCCATCGCGCCGGATGCGCTGGCCGCCGAAGCCGTCAACATCATGACCCGTACGCCGGGACGCTACCTGACGTCGCTGGTCGTTCTTGACGCCGATGAGAAACTGGCCGGGCTGATTCGTCTTCAGGATTGCCTTAGCGCCGGTGTTGCGTGATATTGGCGTATGATTGCAACCGAACCTCCAGAGCAGCAAGACAAACCGGAACCGGCCCCCATCCATGAACGGCTCGGTCATCTCGCGCGCGAGATCGAACTGTTCGATCCTCAGAGCCTGAAAAGACGCAGCCGGATCGTGCGGGGACTGCGGCTGCTTCTTCCGCTTCTCGCCCTTATTCTGGTCGGGCTCGTTGTTGCATGGCCGGAGATGGACCGCACGATTGAGCCCCTCCAGAAAGAGGTCGCGCAATCTCTCCCCCCTTCCGGCAGTAACGAGTTGATCAACCCCCGCTTTGAAAGCCGGGACAAGGAAGGCCGACCCTTTACGGTCACGGCTGCCAGCGCATTTCAGGGCGGACAGGAAAAAGACCGGATTTTTCTTGAAGCTCCGCTGGCCGATATGACCCTCGACAACGGCGCCTGGATTGCCGTGGAAGCCGATACGGGAAATTATTACCAGAACGAAAAACGCATTGAGCTTGAAAAGAATATCCGGCTATACCACGATGCAGGCTATGAAATGAGGATGGAGGCTCTGGACGTCGATCTGGAGAACCGGACCGCCGTCAGCGAGACAAACATCAAAGGCCGCGGCCCGGCCGGAACGCTGGAAGCAGCAGGCATGGTTCTCAAGGGACAGACGCACCATTTGCTGTTTAAAGGTCCGGCAAAACTCGTCCTGTATCCGGATGTTGGCAAATCACCGATTTAGAGTTAGGGTCAGGATTGAGATCCATATTAGGGTTAATGTATAAACGAGCCCTCTCCCCTGTGGGGAGAGGGTTGGGTGAGGGGCAAATAAAGCTTGTGAGGAACCAGATAGAATTGCGATGGATGAATAAACTGTTTTTGAATCGCGAAGGCGCGAAGGCGCGAAGTTTTCGCAAATCTCTTCGCGTCTTTGCGTCTTCGCGATTCATCTATTTTTTATGCCCCGCACCGGCTCTGATAATCTGCCTGATTTTTTGTCTCTGCGCGCCCGTGCAGGCTCAAAATCTGCCGGAAAGCGGGAATCCGGTTGAGATCACGGCGGACGGTTCTCTCGAATGGTTTCAGGAGAAAAAACAGTTTGTCGCCCGGAAAAACGCAAAGGCCGTGCAGGGCGACTTCACGCTGGAGGCCGATCTCCTGACGGCGGATTATATCAAAACCCCGGACGGCGAGACGAAAATCACAAAACTCACGGCAGACGGCCCGCACGGACAGGTGAAGATCTCCATGGTGGACGCAACGGCGACCGGCGACACAGGCGTATACGACCCGGATACAAGCCTGGCCGAGCTTTACGGCGAAGATCTCCGCCTCAAAGGGCCTGACGGAGAAATCCTGACCGCCGAAGACAAATTCACATACGACATCGCCGCAGGCCGCCTGAGCGCGCACGGCCGTCCGGTTCTGACGCGCGGACGGGAACGCCTGAGCGCCGATACGCTCAGCGCCGTTTTTGCGGAAGGCGAAGGGGCGGATAAAAACCGCGATCTCGAAAAAGTGATTGCGAAAGGGAACGTCCGGATCGTCACGCCGACCGAAGAGATTACCGGATCGTCCGGGACGTACGACGCCCGGACGAACACGGCAGAGCTGACCGGCGACGTCCGCCTGAAACGGGGGCCGAACGTTCTGAACGGCAACCGGGCGGAAGTCGATCTGAACAAAGGGCTCTCGAAGCTCTTCGGCGCGCCGGAAAGCGGCGGGCGCGTGCGCGGCGTCTTTTATCCGGACAGCACCAGCACGAAAGAAACGGGCGGAAACGAATGACGCACGACATGACAAACACAATGGCCACGATAGAGCGGGAGCAAAAACGGGACGCAACAACTCCGGCGCCGCTTCAGGGCGAACTGAGCGTTCACCACCTCTCCCGCAGCTACAAAAAGCGCCCGGTTCTGCGGGACGTCTCCCTCTCGATCCGTCAGGGTGAGGCCGTCGCGCTGCTCGGTCCGAACGGCGCGGGAAAAACGACCTGTTTTTATATTGTTACCGGCATGATTCCTGCGGACGGCGGCTATATCATGCTGGACGGACAGGACATCACGTCGCTCCAGATGTACCGCCGCGCCCGGCTCGGGATCGGCTACCTGCCTCAGGAAAGCTCGATTTTCCGGGGTCTGAACGTCGAGGATAATCTCCGCGCCGTGCTGGAAGCGCAGATCGGCCTGACGGCGGAACAACGCGAGCTTCTGCTCGGCGAACTGCTTGCCGAATTTTCGATCACGCATTTGCGGCGGACGCCCTCGGTCGCCCTTTCGGGGGGGGAGCGCCGCCGGCTGGAAATCGCCCGCGCGCTGGCCTCGCGCCCGCGCTTCATGCTTCTGGACGAACCGCTTGCCGGAATCGACCCGATCGCCGTTGGCGATATCCGGGCCCTGATTGCACATCTGAAAACCCGCGGAATCGGGGTCCTGATCACGGATCACAACGTTCGGGATTGTCTGGAAATCGTCGACCGGGCCTATATCCTCCATGACGGTCAGGTCCTGATGGAAGGCACCCCGGCCGACATCGTCGCCCACGAAGACGTTCGCCGCGTCTATCTCGGCGAAGGGTTTCAGCTTTAAAGCGCGGCCTTTTCGCTTTTGAAAATATCGGCTCTGATGTATGATGGGCCGGTATTTTTTATGTTCCGTTTCACTCCGGTATCCGTATAGCGATTTCAGCCATGACCCTAAAATCCGATCAGAAATCTACGTTCCGCTCTGCCTTGTTTGTCTGTGCGACATTCGGCATTCTCTTCTCTGTCGCAGCCTGCGGGCCGCTGACTGTCAAACAGGAAGACTATGCACCATGGCCTGTCCGGAAAATTGAACCCGCTTCTTACACCAGGGAAAGCCCTGAACAGATTGCCGAACCGCCTGCCGTTAAACCGGCGTTTGTCAAACGCAAGCCGGTGATTCTTACGGAAGCGCCGGAGCCGGTTCCTCCGGAAAAGATTGCCGAACAACCGGAACCGGCACAGCCGGAAAAAACCTCCATACATACGCAGGAAGAACCGCAAGAGTCACAAAAGCCTGTCTCTGCACCACAACATGAACACGGGCACGATGATAATCATGGTGACGGCGAAGAAGCCGCGCGGAACGTCGAACCCGATGCCGGGCCGGCCGGCGGACACGGGCACGCCATGAATTTTCCGCTTCCGGAAGCCCCTGTTTTCAGACTGGGCGCGGGAGACCAGATTCGTATTATCGTTCAGGGTGAGGACGACCTGAGCGGCCGGCACGGATTGGCTTCGGCCGGAACCGTCACCATGCCCCTGATCGGCGAGGTTCCCCTGTCGGGATTGACGCCCGCCGAAGCTGAAGATGCGATTGAGGCCGCCCTTCTCGACGGATATCTCAATGCGCCGGAGGTCTCCGTAAATGTTGTCAAATACCGGCCGTTTTTTGTAATGGGCGAAGTTGAGACTCCCGGATCTTACGGATACGAATCCGATATCCGGGTTATTAACGCTGTTGCGTTCAGCGGTGGATTTTCCCCGCGTGCCGACCACAGCCATGTTGAAATTACGCGCACAGGAAAAGACGGAAAAAGAACGACCTTTGACGCCGATACGCAAGCAGAAGTCCTGCCGGGAGATGTGATCATCGTCAAAGAACGCTCCTTCTGATGTCATCGCAAACGCGCCCGTCTTCTTCGCTCCTGCATTTATGGTCGTCCCGCGGGATTCTGGCCGGCCTGACAATCTTTGCAATGTCCGCAGCCTTTTCTGTCTGTGCCTTTTTACCGCCGCGTTATACAGGCATCGCCATTCTTCATGGCGACGATCCCGCGGATGCCCTTCGGACGTCCGGTCTTGCCGCCGATGTTCTTCGGCGCGCGCGCCTGAAAAATGTACTGCCGCCGACGGCGGACAAGCTCTTGAAAAATCTTGAGATCCGGTCTGGAAACAATGCGCAGTTGACCGTTCGATATACGGATGAAACGCCTGAAGGCGCGGCTCTTTATGCGAATCTGTTTGCGTCGGCCTATCTTGAGAACCGCGAGTCGGAACGCATGGCTGCCATACAGCAGCGCATTGACCGGCTTTCGGTTCGTATGACTGCCGCAAGACAAGCCTATCTGGAGGCTGAACAGGCCATTGCCGCACATATGGCCGAACACGCACTCTTTGAACATGTTCCGCCGGATCTTGCTTCCCGGGCCGGGCTTCGTTTGCAGCTTGCAGCTTTTCTTGAGAGAAAGGCGATGCTCGAGAATGAATTTCCGGCTCTGCCGTCTTCTCTGAATGCCGAGAGAGACGAGGCGAAACAGCGTCTGGAAACGCTTTCCATTCGCTACGGGCCGCGCCATCCGAAAATCATCGAGGCCAGAGCGGCTCTTCAGGCCCTGGACTCCCGTCTTCAGAAAGACCGTATGCAAAAGCTTAACACGCTTCAGGCAGAACTTGACGCCATATCCGCACAGATAGAAAATCTGAATGCAGCGCTCGCAGAAGACGCGGACTGGAAACAAGTCCGGCAAAAAGCCATGATCCGACTGCATGAACTTGAATTCGAGGCCGCCATCCGGAAAAGCGCATTCGACGCCTTCGTTCAGGCTTATGTCCGCACGGTCACTCACGAAGCGCACACAGAGGAAAATCCCCTGCCCCTGCTGATACGTTCCGCACAGGAGCCGGACTCACCGTCCTGGCCGAAAACGCCGGTTGCCGTATTTGTCTCCGGGCTTTGCGCATTTGCCTTCGCCTGTCTTTGGGTTCTTTTGAGCGGGCCGCGTCGCCGCTTTGCTCCCTGCCGGGAACGGAACGCCGGCTCATAGACTCATGTGGATATCCCGGCTTCGCCCCGTTACGATGCCGGCAAAAGCCGCTATACTCCCTTTTGAAATCGTACATATGATGATCTGGTTTTGATGGAGGCGCGGATGTTTTCCCGGCCTGAACATATGTTTCCGAAGGTTGTTCGCCCGGTTCTGGCCGGGCTTGGATTGTTGTGTTTTCTTTCCGGATTTTTTGTATTTGCCGGTACGGGCCTTTATGCCCTGACCGCTCCTGCGCTGCTTCTTTCGGAGCAGGAAACGCACCCGCCCGTTCTGGCGCGTACCGCAGAGGTCTTTGAGAAGCAGGAGTTGTGATGAGTCTTCTCGTTCTTCTTCTTGCAGGAACCGTGAGCTTCTGGATGCAGGATGTGCCGCCTCTTCTCCATCTTCAGGGCTTATCTCTGGCCTGCATGCTTTGGAGCGCGGTTTTTTTGTGGATTCTTTCCCGCATTTTACAAGCGGATTGCATTTTAAGGGACGATTATCTCTGCGCAGAACAATCCCGGATTCTGCCTCTACACTTAAAAAGCAGCGTGACAAAATCACGCCTGCGCAAACGCGCGCAGGCGCTTCGCCCGTTTACAAATTCTTTTTTCGGATTTTTGCTTGCGCTCACGCCTTTGCATCTGTCTTCTCTTGCGGCAGCAGAAAACCTCCCGCTTTTTGCCGAAGAGCTGTTATCTCTGTTTTTGTGCGGCGTCGTTTTCTTATCCTTTGCTCTCTCCGCCCGGAGCAGCATCCCGATCATCACATTCGTTCTGGCTGTGGCCTGTCTGAGCGGAGGATATTTGACGGCCGCCTTCTTTTCCGGAGCGGAGATAGCCGTTTCCAACTTTCTCGGCGATCCCGCCCGCCTGTGCCTTCCCGCTGTCCTTTTTGCGGCAGGGTTCCGGATTATGCGGGACGGAACTCTGAATATACAGCGGCAACGTTTGATCGGCGGGCTCTTGTGTTTCCTGTCTGTTCTTTCTGTCCTGTCCGCAGGCGTGGCCGCAGATTTTTCTCCGGCCGCTTCTTCCATCCTTCAGATTTTGTTCAGTGCGGGAAGCGGCGCGTGCTGGTCTGTACTCCAGATTCGAGATCCATATAACACCCCACGTCCCGGGACATTCCCGGTCGTACAATAGCAAGAAATCTCAAATGTGCAGGAACAGGGCAATTTATTATGAGACAAGCGGAAAAATATAGACTGGCCGGTTTTTTTCTCTTTTTCTTTATGGCTGCGTTTTTGCCATTGGCCGGCTATGCGCAGCAGGATCAGGGGGCTGCGGTTTATTTCGCCCGGGAAATCGCATCGGCTTGTCTCGGCACGCCGGAAGGCAGTCATAAATGGACGGACCAGTCTTGTTTGAAGGCGCTATCGGCTTCCACGCTTGCGTTTGGAACGGATTACACTGTAGAGCTTCAGAATTCCGGGCAACAGGAGGCCGCCCAAACCATTATAAACCATTGTGCCGCCGCGACGGCTGCAGCCCAGAAAGAAATTCCCGCTGACGCGCTGGCCGGCGCCATGACGGAATGTGCAAATACGATCAGTGACGTTGCGGCGCAGACAGGCCTTGCGCCGAATTTGTCCCATTACCAGCTTGTCGTCTATCCGGTATTTTGTCTGAATCCGGACGATTACGATCAATGTTCGGCGTTTGAGAAAGAACTTTCACGCTATTTGAACGCGCTATAAAAAAGTCGCGTTGCCGGCCGCAATCTCGATCACTTCTCCGTGCCGGAGACATTCCGGCAGGACGAGGTCGAGGAAGCGGGGCGCGAGATTTTCAGGCGTCAGAGCTTTCCGGGGATACCCGCCCGGATAAGCCTTAGAGAGCATCTCCGTTTGCACGGCCCCGGGAGAAATCATATTTACGCGCAGCTTCGTCTTCTCCGTCTCCGCCGCCCAAACCCGGATGATGGATTCCAGTGCCGCTTTACTGGCCGCGTACGCCCCCCAATAAGCAGCCGGATGCCGGGCAAGAAAAGAACCCGTAAAAACGGCCCGGCCCGCAGGCGAGTCCAGAAGGAGCGGGGCCAGATTACGGATCAGGCACAGATTGGCTTCAACATTCACCTGAAACGTTGCGCTCCAGTCTTCCGGCGACGAATTGGCAACCGGGCCGAGCGGCGGAAGCGTCCCCGCATTCCCAACCAGAATATCAAGCCGGCCGCACCGGTGCGCGATCACATCGCCAATATTCGAAATCGTCTCGATATCCGCCATATCGACCGGTAAGAGCGTCAGAGGCAAATCGCCCGCCGCCCGAACCTCATCATCAATCTCTTCAAGAGATGCGATCCCGCGCGCCATGACAATAACCTGCGCTCCCTCACGGGCCAGAAGCCGCGTCACCGCACCGCCGATCCCCCGGGATCCGCCGGTCACAAGAGCAACTTTGCCGTCCAGACGTTTTTCAGCCATCGGAAATCCTGTTTAACCTCAACTACGGATAAGAATAAGTTACAAAACCGAGAAAACCAACCGTCATCCCGGTGTTCGTCAGGATGACGTTGATTTATAAGATTTTATAGCACCATACAAGAGTCAGGCGGTTCCGGCCGGCGGCGGCTGCTGACGGAATTTGCTCAGATACAGTCCGTAGAAATCCGGCGGGTTCAGAAGAAGCGGCGGCAATCCGCCCTGGCGGGTCAGGTCTCCGATAATCTGCCGAACGAACGGAAACGCGAGTTTCGGTACCTCGATCAGCAAAAGCGGGTGGCGCTGCTTGTCCGAAACGTCTCCGGACAGTTCGACGAGCACGCCGTAATCGACCTCGGCGATAAAGACAACGTCACCGTTTTCACGAACGGCTTGTGCTTTCAGGTGCAGACTAACCTCAAAAAGATCGCCTCCTTCTTTTTGGGGGCCTTCGGAGTCGGACAACGCTTCTATCGGCCGGGCATCCATGCCGATATTGACGTTCATCTGGGGCGGGGGCTGATTCGGTTTCAGGAAATCCGGCGCTTGCGGGTTTTCAAACGATAAATCCCGGATATACTGGGCATGAATAATCAAAGGCAGGTTCTGCGGAAGAAAGCGGGGGTCCTGCCCCTGTTCTTGCCCCTCATTCTGATCCTGATTCGCGTCACTCATAATCTTTGTCTCTAATAGTCTTTTGTTATCGTATCTACACTGAGTTCGAGTGTTTAGCATGCCCTCCAGCAAAGCTCAAGATCATCCTCTGTTTCCAGCAGGGGGATCGCGTGGAGTTATGAATATAAAAAATGCATAGAAAGAGGTAATTTTTTATAAAATTCCCAAACCCCGCCATCCTCCGGCCAAGTATCTCTTGAGTCCGGAGGATCCATTCATCCGCCAGCACACGCTTAGAAATGGATCCTCTGCATGCGCAGAGGATTGTCTGTTGAATGTATGGTACACGATACTAGATAGTGTAGTCACGAGATACTGGCCCAGAGAGCGATGCATCTGATATGAACGGCGGCGAGGAAGGATGTGCTGTTTTTGGCGTATCGTGTGGCGATGCCGCGCCATCGTTTGAGGTGCAGAAAAGCCTCCTCTACCAGATGGCGCAGTTCGTAGAGATCTTGGTCGTAATCTCTTTGGTCGGTGCGGTTCTTTCCTGGCGGAATGACCGCGTTCATCTCCTGTTTTTTGGCCTGCTCTATGATTTCATTGCTATCATAGCCGCGATTCGCGAGAAGATGATCGGCGTCAATCCCCTCAATCAAGCGGACAGCCTGCGTACAATCTGCTCTTGTACCTTGCGTGAGAAGGACTCTGACCGGCATACCATGCGCATCCACGGCCAGATGTATTTTTGTGTTGAGCCCCCTTTTGTGCGGCTACTTTGTCTTTCCTGAAAACTGCGTCTCGTCGCCGCGGAGGGGGAGAGAGAGCGTGACGGTCGTGCCCTGACCCGGCGCGCTGCTGAGCGTCAGGTCACCGCCGTGCAACTCCGTAATGTTCTTGACGAGGGTCAGGCCGAGACCCGCGCCGTTTTCGATTGCGGGGGCGGGCGCATGACCGGCATCGCGTGGGACTTTGTTGCCGATAGCCTTTTCAAAGGGCTCCAGAATGCGTTTCTGCTCGGAAAGCGGAATGCCCGTTCCCGTGTCTCTGACGGATATTTCGATGAGGCGGTCCGTTTTCCGGCCGAGAAGTCCGATTTTACCGCCGGGCGGAGTATGGGTGATCGCGTTGCGGATCAGGTTGATCAGCGCCTGTTTCAGGCGGCGCTCATCGCAGAACAACGCGCCAACCTCCTCATCACAGGACAAGGTCAGATCAAGATCGCTCTTGCGCGCCCATTCGATGGTCAAATCGACAACGGATTCAAGGAGTTTGCAGATATCCGCCGGTTCCCGGTCAAGCGCGAGATATCCGGCCTCAATCGAAGCGAGATCCAGAATGTCGTTGATCAGGTTCAAAAGGCGCTCGCCCGCTTCCTGCATCCCGCGCGTATATTCTTTCTGGCGCGCGTTCAAGGTTCCGAAAAACTCGTTATCGAGAATTTCCGCGAAGCCCATGATCGCGCTGAGCGGTGTGCGGAGCTGGTAGGAGACGTTTGCGAGGAAGTCGAGCTTGAGCTGTTCGGCGGCTTCGAGGGCTGCGTTTTTTTCTCGCAGGGCCGTTTCGACGCGGACGGAATCCGTCATATCGCTGCATGTCAGGAGGACGCCGCCGTCCGGAAGCGGGACGGTCGCGTATTCGAGAATGGTGCCGCTTTCCAGCGAGAAACGGCCCTGACGCGGGGTCCGGTTGACGGCAAGGCCGATGATATCCTGCCGCCGCATATCCCAGTCTTTTTCCGCAAAAAATTTTTTCATTTTTTCGGCGATGCGGCTGACATGCGGCTCTGTATCGAGATCTTCCGGATGAAGGTCCCAGAGATCGAGAAAAGTGGGGTTCCAGAGTTTGATCCGGCCGTCGCCGCCGAACACGACGACGCCCTCGGTCAGATTGTCGAGTGTTTCCCGCTGGACCGCGATCAGGGTGTTGTACGAAGATTCCAGTTCAAGGCGGCTTGTTACGTCCTCGAAGGTCATCATCAGCCCGCCCATCGGGTGCGGGACGACGAGCATCCGCAGGGCCGACCCGTCGGGCAGATAGAGCATGTCTTCATAGGGCTCGATGAGCCGGGTGAACATGCCGAGCCAGCTTTGCTTGAAGTTCCGGAAATCGGCCTGCTCCGGCAAATGCCGGGTCTCCCGAAGTTTTTCCATGATGTCGCCGAGCTTCGGGGCGGTGTTCAGCCAGGTATCCTCAAGACCCCAAAGCTGCGCGTAAGCGGAATTATAGAATTCAAGTTTTTCTTCGGCGCTGAAAATTGCGATGGCCGTGCGAAGCTGTTCAAGCAGTTCCTTGTTCGCGGCGATATAGCGCTTCTGGTCTTTTTCAAGTTCTTCCTCGCGGCTGATATCCCGGGCGACCCCGATGGTCATCTGGCGGTCGTTTTCATCGCAGAGCGGGATTTCAAGAAATTCGAGATAACGCCGTTTGCCATCGATGACAATGTGGGTCGCCATGCTCTGGCGTTCTCCCGTTTGCCGGGCTTTGGCCGAGAGATCTTTCGGGTGCATCCGTGCCGTCTTTGCGCCGTCCTTCTTCCGGGCGCGGGAGACCGGCATTTCTTTTTGTTCGGCGATCACCTCCGAAGGCGTGCTCTTCAGCGCATCCGCCCAGGCCCGGTTGACCCAGACCAGTTCTCCGGATTGTCCCCGTTGCCAGATCAGATACGGGATATGATCGAGGAGGTCCTGCAGCCCCTGATGGGATTTTTGTGCGGTTTCAAGTTTCTGACGCAACCCCGTTTCAATCTGCGCCGTTTCGGTCGTATCCTCGACCCAGAGTGTCAAAACGTTGTCGGTTCCCGAGAGATCCTGCCCCATGCGTCCCGTCAGACGGATGCGGCGCAAGCCGTCCGCGCTTGCGGCATTAAAGGTAAAAGGCTTACCTGCTTTCTGGAGACGCATGAAAAGACCTTCGAGCGCAGCGGCATCGGCCGGGTCGAGCGCCATCTGAATATCGTCGAGTGCGCGCAATTCTTTGATCCCGAGGATCTTCAGGCATTCCGGGGCGTAGGCCAGTTCTCCGTCCGGGTTCCATCCGCAATAGGCCCCCGGAAATGCAGAGAGGAACGCTTCAAGCCGCGCACGCTCGGCTTCGACCTGCGGCAGGCCGCAAAGCGGGCCGAACAGGCTGCGCGCCAGCCCCGGTCCGCCGGCGGCAGGCCGGGCGGAAAGAGGCTCCGTTTCGGAATCTGGAGATGTCGTCATATGTGCCGGTATCCTGTGCTTTTCCGTCCGGGAAAAGTTTACAGGGGCTCAGGCAGCGAGGCAAGGCTCCTTGAGTGTCAGGCTGATTCCGAGATCTTTTTCTTTGTGTGATTCGTGATCCTCGTATTCCGACGAATATTTTTTGGCGACGGCCAGGAAAAGAGCCTGATCTTCAGGTGACATCTTCTCTTGTCTGGTTCTGAACCATTCTTTGAAAGAAGAGCCGGGCGCGATGATGCCTTCTTCGACATCGTGCAGGTAAGCGTTCGCCAGCCAGTATTTGTAGTGAAGTTCATGTTGCTGAGAGCTGGGGGGCATGTGCGGATTGCGCGTTATGCGGGAATTATCGTCCATATCCGCCCGTTTGATCCGGACGGCATCTTTGTTTTTTGAAAGTTCGACAACGTAATCGAAATAGGGAACGCTCTTGTCCCGTGTCAGCGCCAGCGTGTTTGTGACAACGTACTCATTAAAGCCGATGTTCCGGAGATCGTCGTCTGTAAAGATAAGGCCTTTTTTACGCTCAAGAAGATCATGGAGCCAGGCAACCGTGATGTCGTCCCGCAGGCGGCTTTTTCGATCTTTCATCTCGCTTCTTATAGAGACGATTTGCGCGGTTGTGTCGTCATTCGCGGGCTCCAGCTTCAGGCGTTGAACCTGCTTTTCCAGACGCGCTGTTCTGTCTTTTGTGTGCGCGACGACAAGATTCGCGACCCGGCCCATGTGCTTGATATAAAGCTCTCCGGAACGATCGCGTTCTTCCCCGAAGACATGGTAGACCAGCTGTTGAGCTGTGCTGATCGGGTTCCGGGTTCTATTGAGATGCACTTTTAAGCGGCGGATGATTTCGGCTTTACGGTCATTATCATTATCGGCTTCAATGTCGTCCAGAGTGCAGCGGAGGTGAATCCAGCCATTGTGGTCGATCCCAAAAGCGGCCTTGAAAAATTCGGCGCCAAGACCGACCGGCGTTGCGACGGCTTCCCAAAAATATCCCCTCAGGCTGGAGACGACGTGCAGATGAAGCGGAAGAGGCATAAGGTCAACCTGTTTTTGTTATGGGCAATGCGGCGGACCTTATGGACGCAGATTAAATATGTCAAGACAAATCAACTTCAGGCTGTATTTCCCCTTGTGGATAAAACCGGTCGACGGCGAGCGCCAGTAATATCAGGGCCGCAACGGCAGCAATCGGAACGACATTCATCAAAAAACCCTGAAACATATCGGCGGCGAACATGCCGCCCCAGACGGCGCAGCCGCCGATCAGAACGCCGCAGATCATCCAGTCGTAGAGCTTTGTATTGCGTGGAGCGTAGTAAACGGCGGCGAACTGGACCGGCGCGATAAGGGCGAAGGTCGAGGCGATATTGATCATGTACCGGACGATATCCTCGATAAAAATTGCGATTCCGGCGATAAGGGCGAACATGACCGCGACCGAGATCCGTACGATCTTCATAAATGTCTCGCGCTGCGCGTCCGGATCGATCCGCAGAATGTTTGACGTTAGCGTCGAGGCGACCGTATAGGCGCGGCTGTCCAGAGAAGACATGATTAACGCAAACAGGCAGACGCCCAGTGCCGCGCCGACCACCGGCCAGACCTGATCGCTTGTCAGGACGCTGTATGCCAGTTCGTCCGGCCTGCCGCCGGAGCCGTATTGCGCGGCCGTGATTCCGAACATGCAAATCCCGCCCCAGAGGATGGCGTGCAAAACGATTGCCGCCAGGGTCGAGCGGCGGGCGGTTTGCGGGCTTTTGGCCGAGAACAGGCGCTGCCATGTATCAAAATAGGCGTAAAGCACAGGGATATGAAACAGGAATAGTCCCCACGCCATATCGGGCGGAAAGGTTACGAACTGTGTCTCGATCTCGCTCCAGTCCGGATAGGTTCCGAAGATCAGGGCGAGCGCGGCGAGCGAGACGATAATGACCCCCTGCAAAAGATCCGTGCGGATGATCGTCATATAGCCGCCGATCCACAGATAGGCCCCGACAACGCCCGCAACCAGAAGGATTCCCCAGAAAGCCTCAACTCCCATGAGCTTACCGAAAATTACGCCCGAGATATGAATCTGGCCGGCGAGCGCGAAAAACGCCATGATCGCGATCATGACGGCGGACAGGCGTTCCGTACGCGCCCCGCAGCGGTCGCGCAGAAAATCGCTTAACGTCACATAATTCCGGCGGCCCGCCATTTCACGGATCCGCCCGGCCTGTGATGCGAGGATTGCGTAGCCGACCATGGCCCCGAAGATCCCCCACCAGAATCCGAATCCCATTGCCGCCGCCAGCATAATCCCGATGGTCAGACCCGTTCCATCCGATAAGCTCGTCAGTTGGGAAAACGCCGTGCCGAGAAATCCGACCTTCCGTCCGCCGATGATGAATCCCTGTTGCTTGTGGTCCGCGCTTTTGCGCGTGTGCCAGACAATCCCGGCCAGAATGAGAAAATACGCAGCCAGTGCAATAACAGCGGTGGTGTGATGCATGATCCGGTCCTTCTCTGGATTACGGAATCATTTAATAGAATTGCGGCTTTCTACGCAAGCCGGAAGATTTCGCTTCCGGGTTTATTTCATAAAGCAACCCCAGCTATGGATAAGAGGACTTTAAAATCTTATGAACCACCGTCATCCCGGCGAAAGCCGGGATGACGGTTGGTTTTGTCAGCTTTGTAACTTATTTTTATCCATAGTTCAGGTTAAAGCAAGAACAACGCCAGACAGATTATATCATCAGGGAGAAAGATGGGCCGCGCGGACCGGAGATCATCGCGTGATCCGCATCCTGTCCCGGACGCGGCGCGTCAGGACCGTCCGCATTCAATCCGGCAAGAGGATCATGCGGCCTGTAGCTTTGGGCCCATCTTTCTTCAGGCGAGAGCTCCCGCGCAACAAATCGCGGATCTGTATCGGCTTCCGGCTCACGCTCACGGCCCTCGGTCTCGGCGATTATACGGCGCGCATCGGCGAGATTATGATCCCACGCCTTTGCCACCGCCATCCTTTTGGGATCGAGTTTAATTTTAACGCTGGCCAGTCCCATCGCAGCCAGATTAACCTGCGCATCGGCAACCGGCGCAAGCTCCGTCCCTGCGGATCCGGAAGCATCGCCTTCACCGCCCCCGCCCGTCACATCTCCGGCCGATGCGTGCTGCCGTTCCAGATATTCGTTAGTCGCATAGGTTTGCGCCGCAGCCTGCATCGCAACACTCGTCCCAAGGGCTTCGTCCATCCTCGTCGGATCGGCCGTCATGAGGTCACAGAGATCCCCGCCATTCCGGGCAAAAACCGTAAGAGCGCGAAAACCGGACCCGTTCAGGTCGAGCCCCGCCGGTGCAGTCTCTGCGTCGTAAGACCCGCTTCTAAGGTTCTCCGCAATCTGTGCGGCGAAATCCTCAGCCTGCCCGTGGTTGAAATCTCCGCCGGACATCGACATCATCGATGCCGCAACATTCATGGCCGGGTCGGCAATCATGGCTCCGGCCGCAACGGTGACCGGATCTGTTCCGCCGGGAGACGGCGTCGCCGAATTCCGCGGAATACCTTTCTTTTCTTCAAGCTGATTAAACAAAGCCGCCGCAACGCGCTTCATCTCCGTCGCCGCACCCAGAGCTTGACCCTGCGTATTTTGTGCCTGCGCCGCCATGCCGTTTAAATTGTTCTGTGAACCACGGCCTGCAACCGGCGCGGCACTTGAAGCCGCCTGCGCTTTGGGGTCTGTTGGCGTATGTTTGACACCGGCCGCCGCTGCCGCGGAGGCTCCGGCAAATGTTGCATGAGGAGAGGTTCCGCTTCTCAATTCAGTAAATGGATTTGGCGGCGCCTTTCTTGTTATGCCTGTAATATCGGCCTGCCTGGACAGTCGTGCCCAGATGTCATCCTGTGCGTTCGGATCGTCCGGTTTACTTTCTCTATCCGAACGCGCGGACATATAATCGCGCGGCCCGCCCGGATCATGGCGCAGATAGGCCCCGACAAACCCCTGAGGACCACCCTGCCGCGAACCGTCAGGATTCCATGTCGACATCCGCCCTGCGTGGTCTCCACCGACCACTTCGTCAAGGCCTCTCTGTCTTATGCCCAAGGAATCAATTGCCATCGCGCTTCCGCATTTTTAATTTTTATAAGAGCCTCTATCCAAACCCTTTTTTCGTCATCCCCGCGCATGCGGGGATCTTTATGTACCTTGTCTTCAAAGATTCCCGCCTTCGCGGGAATGACGACAAGATGTCTTTGTGCACACACAGTCTTTTCCACCTTTGAGTCTACATAAACTTATGAAAAATTGCAAATTCACGCCTGTATCACGCAACTCTTTGCATTTCGTTTATGTGACCCCGGTACCCGAGGGCTTCGGCAATATGGCGGCGATCGACATGTTCGCTTCCATCCAGATCCGCGACCGTCCGGGCGACCCGGAGAATCCGGTACCATGCCCGGGCCGATAACCGGAGCGTTTCCGCCGCCCGCGTCATCAAAGCCTTTGCCTCGCCCTCCAAACATACCACATCATCTATTAACTGATTCTTATAATCCGCGTTACAAAGTGCCGAAAATCCGAATTTTTTTGCGCGCTGGGCCTGAAGCTGACGGGCAGCGGCCACACGCGCCGCCACGACGGCGCTCGATTCCCCGGACGGCGCATCGGCCAGCCCGGCGACGGAGACAGGCGGCACATCGACCCGGATATCCATCCGGTCCAGAAACGGCCCCGACAGGCGCGCCTGATATTCGGCCCCGCATCGCGGGGCTTTCGTGCATTCGAGATCCGGCTCACCGAGATGCCCGCAGCGGCAGGGATTCATCGCAGCAATGAGTTGGAACCGCGCCGGATAACGAACATGCGCATTCGCACGCGAGACAACCGCCTCGCCGGTTTCAAGCGGCTGACGAAGGGCCTCCAGCGCAGGCCGGGCAAACTCCGGCAACTCGTCAAGGAACAAAACGCCCCCATGCGCCAGAGAAATCTCCCCCGGTTTGGCCTTATGCCCGCCGCCGACCAGCGCGGGCATAGAGGCCGAGTGGTGCGGATTGCGAAACGGCCGCACCCGGACAAGCCCGTCCTCCGGCAACAACCCGGCCAGAGAATGCACCATGGAAATCTCAAGGGCCTCTTTCGGCTCAAGCGGGGGCAAAATGCCGGGCAGACAGGACGCGAGAAGCGATTTTCCACTCCCGGGCGGGCCGCTCATCAACAAGTTATGCCCGCCCGCCGCCGCAACCTCGAGGGCTCGCCGCGCGGTTTCCTGCCCCTTGACCTGCGCAAGATCCGGCAAGCGGTGATCCGTGCCGCTTTCAGAACGCGCCGACGCCGTGCCGAATTTCGGCGCACTGACGGGGGCCATAATCTGGGAGCCTTTAAAATGATTAATGATTTGCAGCAAGGACGTCGGCGCCAGCACCTCTTCCGGAGCCGCCCAGGCCGCTTCCGGCCCGCAGGCCCGCGGACAAATCAGCGCATAATCCATCGCCCGCGCCTGCACCGCCGCGGGGAGGACCCCCTGCACGGCGCGCACCGACGCATCAAGCGCAAGCTCCCCGAGAACAATCCGCTGTTCCAGCGCATCAAGCGGCAGAATATCGAGAGCCGCCAAAATCCCGAACGCAATCGGCAAATCAAAGTGACTGCCCTCTTTCATCAAATCCGCCGGCGCAAGATTAACCGTCAGGTGTTTGGGCGGAAGGGAAAGCCCCAGCGCATGTAACGCTCCCCGGACACGCTCGCGGGATTCACCAACGGTTTTATCGGGCAATCCGACGATGGAAAACGCCGGAAGACCGGGCGTAATCTGGATCTGAACCTCGACGGGGCGGGTCTCGATCCCCTGAAATGCGACACTGTAAACCGTCACCGACACGTGCATGCTCCGTTATGCTGTTCCTCTATGGTTTTGCGGGAAATCATCCCCGCGCACAAGATTTTTTATCTTTTTTACACTTTTGCCATATTTGTTAACCTTCTGTTTACCATTGCTCATTAAAAGGGGAGGGGAGACGGGAGAGACACATTGTAAAGGACGAAAGCCATGAGAAACCAACTGAGTAATGCACAGATTGCAAAATTGATGAGCCTGTCGGGCGTGGCGCTGGAAGTGAAGGCCGCCATGGACGAAGGCCGGATGCTGAATACGGACACTATCGGGAATTTTCAGGCTTACCTGTCCGAACTGCAAACCCAGCCGGACAAAGCCCTGCTGTCCCTGACGCTTGGAAGCTGGCTGATCGGCGCGCGGCTTGAAAAAGAATACGGCATCGCGGCGGATCTCGCCGAATTGTCGGAAGAAATCTGCCGCTTCTATGCCGCGTTCTGGCTGGAAACAGCGGACACCAATATCTGGGAAGACATGTCGTCTTTCGGCAAACCTTATGAGTCGAGCATGGCCGAAACGCTGGTCTCACGCCTGACGGCCCTTGCCGACAAACTTCAGGAAGTTCTTTACGATATGCCGGACGACGAACAGCCGGCCTGGACGCTCCTGAAAATTCTGTCGGCCCACACGACCGCCAGCCGGGATATGGCCGCGTTCTACATGAATGTCTGCGAGCTTGGCGCAGAAGACAGCGTCCGGGTCTCGGTTCCCGAAGGCCGTCATGCCCTGATGGGCATCCCGCTCCATCTCGCGGACAACGACAACATGAGCGCCGGTGTGAATTAGGCTAACGGGAATCGTCGTCGATCCGCTCAAACTCGGCATCGATGGCGCCCGGCCCGGAGTCATAAGGATAACCCGGCCCGCGGGTCGAAGATCGTGCGGAAGTGTCGGTAAACTGCACACCAAAAAACGTTGCGCCGTGACGCATCAGGAACGACCGCAAATACGTACGGACCGCCGGGACAAGCAAGGAAAACCCGATCGCATCGGTCACAAAGCCCGGGGTCATCAGCAAAGCCCCGGCGAAAAGCAGGCAAATCCCGCTAAAGATTTCATCGACGGGCAACGCACCCTGACTCATCTGCACCCGGCCGGACATGAGAACCTGCAATCCCTGCCGGCGCACCAGAACACCTCCGATAACCGCCGTCAGCAAGCAAAGAAGCAAAGTCGGGCCAAGCCCGATCTCGCCGCCGACCTGCACGAACACGGCAATTTCAATAAGCGGCAGAACAACAAAAAGAACAAGAAACGGCATTATCCAGATTCCCGGGGCTATGTTTTAATGCTCTGTGTCATATATCATGAATCCGGAACATTTCGAGTCTTCTTGAAAAAGAAACAAAAAACAGGCACTTTTCCAATCTTGTTTGGTTGAGATCCGGGCCTGTGTTAGAATAAACCGGATTTGCAAAGGCATCTACAGAAGGCAGAAAGCAGACGTGAGCGCGGATATCATTATATACGGACTGGTCGCCGCAGGGCTTGTTTTGTGGTTGCGCAGCATCCTCGGCACAAAGCACGGGGAAGAACGCGAGCGCCCGAATCCGTTTACGTCCGCGCCGCCATCTTCACAGGATGTAAAAAACCGGGCCGAGCAGCCTCCTGCAGCGCAAAAAATACCGGAAGAAGAAAATCCGGAAGATGAAACCGTCTCGCCGGTAACGTCCTTGAACCGGAATGACGGTATCGCCGTACCGGAAGCGGAAATCGGTCTGTCGGAAATTGCCAGAGCTGACCGGCGTTTTGAACTGCCCGCATTTCTTCAGGGTGCGAAAGACGCTTTCGCCATGATCGTCGAGGCTTATGCCCGCGGAGACCGGGAGACGCTGTCGAGCTTTCTGGCGCCCGACGTCTTCTCCTCTTTCGATTCGGCGATCGCCGAACGCGATTCCCGTGGCGAAACAATGACGGCCGATATCCATGCCGTTCGCCGCGCAGAGATCATCCGGGCGTCTTTGAGTGGCCGCCATGCCTATATTACCGTTCGCTTTACGGCCGATGAAACGACCATCGTACAGGATCGGGACGGAAATATCCTTCAGGGGAACCCGGATAAAATCACGGAAATGGTTGATGTCTGGACCTTCGGCCGCGACACGCGAAGCCAAAATCCGACCTGGCTGGTTTGCGAGACACGGGATGATCTGGCTGAAGACTCCCGAGAAGCTCTTCCGGAAGCCGGTTCAATTGAAAAAAGCTGAGAACGAGCGGGACCGGCTTTTTATGTACGGTTACGGAGGTGTTCCAGAAGAGCTTCGACTTTCCCGCCCCCCTTCTGGATAACACCGGCAAAATCCGAGCGCTGCGTAACGGACATACTGACGCCTTCGACCATCACGTCTATGATCTGGTAGCCGCCGTTCTTGTGACGAACGCGCCAATCCACTTCAATCGGAGAAGAACCGCTCTTTTCAGAGACAATTTGCGAATTGACGAGGACGTCTTTATCGCTGATCGCACGTGATCCGGAAACTTCAAATTTTTGACCGTTATACTCTCCGAAACGAACCGTATATACGTCAACGATCATTTCCACAAACAACCGGTAATACTCATCTTTCTGCTCAGGCGTTGTCATTCGCCAATAACGGCCGAGCGCAAAACGGCTGATTGTTTTAAGATCAAAACTGTCTTTAAGAAGATCCCGGAACTCCGCGGCCTTTTTATCCGCCGGAAGGGCATCGTCCGATAGAAACGCAAGCCCCCGGTTTGCCATCGTTTGAACAAAAGTCTCCGCGCCCTCTTCAAGCGATTCGCTGGTTTTTGCAGTAGCAAACCGCATATGCGTACCGGGAAGATCGGCGGAAAACGCAGAGGCCGGGAAAGCATATCCCGGACGGGGGCAAAAATTCACGGCCACGGCCCCAAGAGCAACCCCGGAAACCAAAAGCACATATCGTATTTTCATCAAAGCTCCGGCTTTCTGTTTCTATTCGTAATCGTCATCGTCATAATCCGGAATTTCGGGAGCAGTCATCGCCTCCGGGTCGGCATCGTTCAGCAAGGCCTCCCGCCGCTGATATGTCACGCTCCGGAGCGTGGCATAAAAATCAAGTGAATTTTCACGCAAATCGTCAACGACATCAAGAACGTCCGCGCGACGGTCAATGACCGTCGTCCCGAGCCGGGCGTAATGCCAGCCTTTCCGGTCCGTGTTGTAGAGATATCTCCGGAGCGGATCGGCATAACTATCAACACCAAGGCCCACATGATCCCGGAGAGATCCCCCGCCGATAAACGGCAAAACGACATACGGACCGTGTCCGACACCCCACGAGGCAAGCGTTTGTCCGAAATCTTCATGCTCGGTTGCAAACCCCATATCGTCCGCGACATCGAACAAACCGCCGATCCCGGCTGTCGTATTGACAAGAAAACGGGTCGTATCCGATCCCGCCCCGGAGAAGTCAGCTTGCAGAACCTGATTGGCAATATTGACCGGCATACGCAGGTTCGCCAGGAGATTCCCAATGCTGCTGCGAACCGGCCCGGGCAAGACGAATTCATATCCGCGGGCGACAGGCTCCAGAAGAAAGGTGTCAAATGTTTCATTGAAAGCGAAGACGGCACGGTTCATGCCTTCAAACGGATCATTGTAACCGCTAGACACTGCATCATATTGCGTAGACGCTGTTGCGCACCCCGCCAGAAGAAGCGCACACCCCGCCCCGGTTAAAACGTGCCGGAAAGGTTTCCTGTCCGGGTTTTTTCTATACCCCTGCATCCTGCATATCCTTTCTTCTTTATCCCGTCTGCCTCCGCTTTGTGCAGACTGTCCGGATTTTCATCATTGGTCAAGCATGTAATGCAAACGCAATCTTTCCGTTTGCTGACATTTCTTTACCTGTATAACCCGGAAGCGATTACCGGATCGTTACCCCACCCCGGGTATTTGTTTTTTGAGGCGTTCTGAAAACCCCAGAATCAAAGGGCATAGCATAGTCAATGCGCACGAGATAGAGCCCGCCCGGCGGAGCTGTCGGGCCGCCTTTCGTCCGGTCTCTGGCGGCCAGCGCCTCGGCCACATTTTCAGGCTGCCATTTCCCCTCCCCGACCAGAGCAAGCGTCCCGACCATATTCCGGACCTGATGATGCAAGAAAGAACGAGCCTCTGCATGAATCAGAATTTCACGTCCGCCGCAAGGATATGTCTGCCCGCAGACAATATCCAGACGATCGAGAGTCCGGACCGGAGATTTTGCCTGACATTGGGAATCCCGGAATGTCGTGAAATCGTGATGTCCGGGCAAATGCCTCGCACCGGCCTGCATGGCCCCAATATCCAGCGGACGGTTGATGTGCCAGACACGGTTGCGCTCAAGCGCCGGAAAGCTCCGTCTGTTCATGATTCGATACGTGTAGAGTTTGTTGAGCGCATCGTACCGGGCTTCAAAATTGTGCGGGACCGTCTTTGCGCAAACAACAGAGATCGGCGCAGGACGCAAATGAGCGTTCAAGGCCATTGCCAGTTTATCGCCTGAGAGCGGACGCTCCCCATAGTCGAGATCGGCATGAGCAACCTGCCCCTGTGCATGAACGCCGGCATCGGTCCGCCCGGCGACATGAAGACGAACGTCCTGCCCGCAAAATCTGAAAAAAGCCGCTTCCAGCGATTCCTGAACGGAAGGGATACCGGTTTTCTGGCGTTGCCATCCGCAAAAAGGCGTTCCGTCATATTCGATTGTCAGTTTCCAGCGCATAATATCCAGACCCGGATCAACTCGGCTCAAGCTCGGTTCAGTCTATGAGGATATGCTGTTCCGGATCGAAGCGCGGCGCCGTCGTCATAAAAAACGTCATTGACCCCTCCCACGCATAGACATCTCCATGATCGACAAAAATAACATCGCCCTCCGCGATATGCGTTATTCCCTCCGGAGTTAGATATGCTCCCTGTCCCGAGATCACATAGACCAGTTCTTTATGCGTTTTGTTAACAACATACCCCTTTTCAGGATAGCGCCCGTTTATCTCGGCTGTGGCTCCGCTTATGAAGGCATCCCGTGTATCATATTCGTGGATGACCGTTGTTTTCGCGGCGCGGATCGTTCGTTTCTCAGAACCTCGGATAATATCCATACTTGCGGGACCTAGTCGTCTTTTTCGATGTCCACATCGACATCTACGTCAAGATCATCGTCATCGAGATCGTCATCCAGATCACCGTCAAGGTCGTCAATCTCGAGATCTCCGTCCAGATCCAGATCGTCCTCGTCATCTGTTTCATCCCCGTTTTTTCCGTCTTCATCGATATCCTCAATGCTGACAACACGATCGTCTTCACGATCGCTTTCATCGGCGCTGTCTTCCGCCCCGTTTTCAGCGCCGTCTGCCGTATCCGGAGTAATTATTTTATTTTCCGGCGTGACTTCGTCGTTGGCTGCCGGTTTGCCGCGACGGCCTTTTGCTTTCATGTCGCCTGTAAATTCCGTCTGGCAGACCGGGCAGGATATCGGACGTTTGTTCATATCGTAAAAACGGGCGCCGCAATTGATGCAAATCCGTTTCAGGCCTCTTTGATCCACAATCGTATTCACCCTTCCGTCTCCTTGTCTTGTCAAAACAGCGTTTCGGGTTTTGTAGCTGCCCTATTTTCTTCCACTTGTCAAAGATAAAAAGAGGAAAGTCGCATCATTCCGGAGGATGTCTATCTGGACCGGCTTTGTTGTTGTGTGTAAGATCGGACGGATCGGACAGGTCGGAGGGCAGATGAGGCATTCCGATGTCCGGAAAAGTTTTGTTTTCTCTGGATTTTTCTACCATAAGGGTTCTGGACATCAGCGCATAAAGACCCGATCCTAAGCTGAGAGCAATCTGGATTTTTCTGTCATTTCAAAAAAGCGATCAACCGCACTGTGACATATCAAGACCTTTTGAAAAGACTGGAATTCGATCCGCAGGAAACGGACCCGGCCAGCGTCGAAATCGCTTTTCTTGACTCTATCAAGCAAATCCTGCAAGAGATTCAGGATGAGCCCGCAGCCCCCGATATATCACAGAAATGTGAGCGCCTGACGGATGACCTTCAGGCTTATTTCGATTTCGCCGAAGACTGGCTCAACCGGACCCGGACGTCCATTCCTGCCTACATCCGGAACAAAGAACCTGATGAAGCCCGGGCGCTCAAGGAAAAGGGAATTGATATTCGTAAAAAACTGCAAGGAAACCTCAAACATTTTTTGCTTTGTTATTTTTATGTCTCCCTTTTTTCCGCACTTGTCCGCGAACAGATCGGGTCCATTAACCGGACGCGCCTGACTGGCGGAAAACCGATGAAATGGACGTCGGATGCAGGGATCTTGCTCTCCCGGCACCGCAGGACAAGCAAGAAAATGGCGCGGGAAGTTTCCGCGCTTCAAAACGCTCTGGCCGCCTTTGAGGGATGCGGCGTTAACTTTGAAACCGTCGAGAGCGATACACGCGGTCTGTTCCTTAAAGCCGAGGCGGACAGGAAATTGAGCAGTCTCAGATCCTTTCTGCGACGGGGAGAATTTGACAGAGCCCGTAATCTCCTTACAGAGAGTGTGGCGCCGGTCAAAAAAATGTCCTATGACCAGGCGGCGGCGAAGCAGATGCAAGCGCAGACGGAAAGATGGATCGGGACATTGGACTCCCATTTCGAAGACGTCAAAGATCCTGACGGTAAAGTTTTCCTCAAGCCGCAGGAAATCCGGATGGCCATTCAAAACCGCGCGCGTGAATGGGACCAGGCCAGCTCTTTTATTGTGAAATACGGCCTCCCCTATCTCGACAGCAAGCGCAGCCGTCTGCATTTCCTGAAAGACAAGCTTCTTGTGACCGGATCTCTTGAATCTCTTATTGCGCTGTACAACCGGCTTGTTTACGGACTCGTTCAGCCGATGACCGAATTGAGAGAAATCCGCGAATTCGAAACAAAGGTTCTGCAAAACGCAACATATCTCCTGGATACCCGCTTCAACGAGCTTCCCGGCATTCTGAAAGAAGCCAAAACGATCCTTCTCCAGTGCCAATCGTTTTTTCTGGAATACCACAACGAGATGAAGCGTTTACGGGAAGCACAGAAAAAAAATCCGGACGCCTGACCCACACTACCCGACACAATTCTGTAGTGCTTTACCTAAACTATGGATAAGAATAAGTTACAAAACCAACCGTCATCCCGGCGAAAGCCGGGATCCAGTCATAGAGTTGTTTAAACGCGGAGGTCCGGAGTTTCGGAGAAGAACTCCGTTTCTGCGGGCCGCCGCGTTAAAAAAGATCATCTACCCCGAATCCAGATGCCTGATCACCTGGTCCTGCTCGAATGTGTTTTTTTTTCTTGAAAAACCCGCAAAAATTATGAAAACATTTTGTGGGAACAAGAAAAAATTCAGTAGACAGGACATGATCAAAATACGCGCAAAAACCCCTTTTTTACGGCCTGTCTTTCTGGTTCTTTTCGGCGTCGGGATCACCGAGATCTCCAATGCCATCGTCAAGCAGATGAGCAGCCTGTATCTCTGGAACGAAATTTTGTTTTACAACAGGATCGCCGGGTTCATCCCCGTCTTCATCTGGCTGTATTTGAGACGCCGCAGCATCCCGAACTACACAAATCACTGGAAATTAATCGTGATTCACAGCCCTTTGGGGTTTTTTGCGGCAGGGGGGTATTATTTCGCGCTGAAATACATAGATTTGCAAACAGCCTCTTTGGTCAGTCTTTCCGCGCCGTTGTTTATTGTCTTGCTGTCGGCCTTGTTTTTAAAAGAGCGCCTGAGCGTACAAAAAATAGCTGCGGTCCTGATTGGATTTTCGGGTGCATGGCTGGTCCTGGGGCCTCAAGGTTCAGGGAATCTGACCCCTCTTTTGTTTCTGGCTCTGGGCTGTCACGTTTTTCCTCTCGCAGTCGGTCCGTTGATCATGCGCTATCTCGGATTACGCAACATTGACCCGGGCGTGCTCCATTTATACGGTCTGGTGATCCAGCTTATGATGCTCACGCCGCTCTTTTTCTTTCAACATTCGGCTTTGCAGGTCGAGCATATCCCGGTTCTGATGTCGGTAGGCATTTTGGAAATGATCGGTGTTCTGATGGTCACGCTGGCCTATTGGTATGCTCCCGCATCCGAGTTAGCCCCCTGGCATTACAGTAGAATCGCCTGGGCGATCATCCTTTCCGTTTTAATTTGGGGCATTGTTCCCGATCTGAACGGCATGATCGGCACGGCTCTTATTGTCGGCAGCGGCCTGTGGCTGATATGCGGCCAAAGCCAAAGCAAAAACAAACCCCGAACCCCAAAAGAACAGGACTTATGCAGATGAAGAAAAAAGGGGAATTCGAGGAGATTGCTTGTGGGAACACAATCCGGATTGTGTCCCCTGGAGCCTTTTTTCGAGGAAAGAAAATATATGCTTTGCGTAAGTCCTATAAAAAAAATTTGACATCCTATGTAAAATAATATAAACCATCCCCATACGGCATTTTACACAATCATGAAGAGGACAAAAAAATGGGCGATAGTGCTAAAGAAATCAATGATAAAATAGATAAGTATAACCCAGAAGGCGATCCGGATCAGGAAAAACTGGATGCTTTATTTGAAAACACAATATATTATTCCAAAATAGAAGGCGAAGATCTAGTTAATATTATTCGCAGAATAAAAGAAATTTATGGCGAAATCGCACAAAAATTGTACGAAGATTTGCGCGACGGTGGATGGGGAAAATGTACAACTCCGAAAGACGTAGAAGACACTCTCCAAAAAATCCGTGATCTTGCTAGGAAGGGCAATGGTTATCCTGGTCCCGACGGGGAGAACAGACTTCTTAGAGACGCCGCTCAAAGATGTTTGGATATTACAGCAACCGCTGTGGCGGATTGGCAATCAAAAATAAAACCAATCGAAGATCAGGCAGAACAGGATCGGAAGCAAAAGGGGAACGCTCTAACAGGTTACGATCAGCTATCAACAACACTTCTAAAGAAAATATTAGAAGCAGGCCGTTCCCATGCTGAGGGTGTACAAGAAATAATAAAGAGAATTGCAACAGATCCGGATGCCGCTCAAAGTATGTGCAAAAAATTGTCCGAACAGATTCAAGGCATTATGGAAGATGCTCATAACCGTATTCAAGACCCCTGTCTGCGGGATGTGTTACAAATTGCAAATCAGACAGAACAGGAGAATCAGAGAAAGCCTCTAGAACGTTGCCGAGAGCAGGCTGAGCGAGTTCGAGCGGCCATGCAGCAAGCCTATAACTGCGCTGCGGCCTATGTTGAACTTCTTCATCCCGACAAACGAGGTGAAACAGAAAAGAGTCTGTGCGCCGCTTTCGAGAGAATCCTTCCCCCTGCTCCGGACGACACAACCCCAGAAGAACATAAGCGGGCTGCTCTCCTTTTAGAAAAGAACCTGGGGGATTTCTCTAGAATCATTCAAACGGTTGTGCGTTCACCTGTTTAAAGGCCTCAACCAGGCAGGGTAATCGCTTGAAAAAATTCAATTACACTAACCTTTTGATATAATTTAATTTCGTCATCCTCCGACTTGTTCGGAGGATCTATTCATCCGTTCGCGATAGCTTTGAAATGGATCCTCTGCCTTCGCAGAGGATGACGATTTTATTGTTTTTCAATGAGTTGCGTTTCTTACGGCTTTGATATTCATATAGTTATTCGCATTTAAAATCAGACATTTTAAATGCGAATAACTATATTGTGTCCCCGCAGAATCTGTTACCCCGAGCCCAGATACCTGATCGCCTGATCCTGCTCGAAAAGATAGAGCAGGATGCGCAGGGCTTCGCCGCGGGGAGATTTCAGGTCCGGGTCGCGGTCTAAAATCAGGCGGGCATCGTCCCGGGCGGCAGCGAGAAGATCGCCGTGAATTTCCGGATCGGCAAGACGAAATTGCGGCAGACCGCTTTGCTTCGTGCCGAGGATTTCCCCGCCGCCGCGCAGCTCAAGATCTTTTTCCGCGATCAAAAACCCGTCCTCGCTCTTGCGCATGATATCAAGACGCTCCCGGGCCGTCTTGCCAAGCGGGCTGTGATACAGAAGAAAACAATAGGATTGTGCCGCGCCGCGCCCGACCCGCCCGCGAAGCTGGTGAAGCTGTGCAAGGCCGAAACGCTCGGCATGCTCGATGACCATCACACTGGCTTCCGGAACGTCGACGCCGACCTCAATCACCGTCGTCGCCACAAGGACGTCGATCTCCCCGGCCTGAAACTTCGCCATAACTTCGTCTTTTTCGGGGGCTTTCATCCGTCCGTGGACAAGCCCGACACGCTCCGCGCCGAAATGATCGCGCAGGGCGAGATAACGCTCCTGCGCCGCAGCAAGATCGAGCTTTTCAGACTCCTCAACAAGCGGACACACCCAGTAAATCCGGGCGCCGTCCTGAATACGGCGGCCGAGCGCGGCCACAAGCTCGGCGAGATGATCCTGCGCGATCAGGCGCGTATCCACAGGCTTTCGGCCCGGCGGCTTTTCATCGAGCTTCGACACATCCATATCCCCATACGCCGTCAGGGTCAGAGTCCGCGGGATCGGCGTCGCCGTCATAACGAGGACATCCGCCCATTTCCCCTTGGACGAAAGCGATAACCGCTGATGCACGCCGAAGCGATGCTGTTCATCAATGACGGCAAGCCCGAGATCCGCGAATGTAATCCCTTCCTGAAAAAGCGCATGCGTCCCGATCACAATCTGCGCCGCGCCGCTCTCAATCTGGCGAAGAAGGACTTCGCGCTCCTTGCCCTTGTGCCGCCCGCTCAGGACGACAACCCGCAAGCCCAAAGGCTCCAGAAGAGGCTTGAGACCCTCCGCATGTTGTCTGGCCAGAATTTCCGTCGGAGCCATCATCGCGGCCTGATGGCCGTTCTCGACCGCCGTCAGCATCGCCAGTGCCGCAACGATCGTCTTCCCGCTGCCGACATCCCCCTGAAGGAGACGCAGCATCTTGAGCTGCTCGGCCATATCGCGGTCGATCTCGGCAAGTGCGCGTTCCTGCGCACCGGTGAGGCGGTAAGGCAACGCCGCAATCAGGCGCGCCCGCAAATCCCCATCCCCCCGGCCGGCCGGCATCGCGCGGCCGTTCTTTTTCTTCTGGCGCAGGCGCACAAGGCCCAGAGCCAGCTGCCCGGCCAGCAATTCATCATAAGCCAGCCGCGCACGCCCGCCGCCCATCGGCAAAAGATCCGCGCCGTCCTGCGGCGTATGAAGATTTCGGACGGCCTCCCGCCACCCGGGCCATCCCTGCCGGTCGCGAAAGGCCGCGTCCTGCCATTCCGGAAGATCCGGAAGAAGCTTCAGGGCATAATCCATCGCCTTGCGCAACGCCTTGTTCGTCAGGCCCTGCGTTAACGGATAGACGGGCTCCAGCGTCGCAATGGTTTTGATCTCGCCGGCCGGAACGATCACATCCGGATGCGCCATTTGAGCCTGCGCCTGATAAAACTCGATTCGCCCGCTGACACCGACTTCCGCGCCGGGCGAAAGCTGCTTCTGGATCCACTCCCCTGACGCCCGAAAGAACACGAGCGTTATCTGCCCGGTCTCGTCATGACATCTGACGCGATACGGCTGGCCGCGCCGGGCGGGAGGGGTATGGAGATCGACAATCAACTTTAATGTGGCCGTTACACCGGGCCTGAGCTCCGCCACCGGATAAACCCTGCGCCGGTCGATAAGGTCCACAGGACCGTGAAACAGAAGATCCCGGATCTTCGCACTGCCCGTCAGACGCTCATACGTCTTGCCCATCCGCGCCCCGATCCCGGGGAGCGACGTCACAGAACGGAACAACGGATCCAGAACAAACGGGCGCATACCCTTTATGTAGCGGGTTTTCCCGGAAGAGCCAAGCAACACGAAATACAAATTTCCAAGCAAAAAGCTTGGAAAACGCATAGCGATTAACTAGGATGCGTGAGTGATTGGAAAACGGACCTTTTCGATACATTTAAAAATTGATTGAAGGTGAGAGTTCAGGTGGGTTCCTCAGACACGTCCATGCAAAGCCCCCTTCCCCCGGCAGAAATCGAGCAGAACAGGATTCGCGTCCGGCTGGCACGGGATGAAGCGGAGATACGGGCATCGCAAAATCTTCGATACCGGGTATTTTATCGGGAATTCGGCGCCGTTCCAACGAAAGAGACCCTGAGGATGGAGCGCGATTTTGATGAATTTGACAACGTTGCCGATCACCTGATCGTCGTCGATACGGAATGCTCCGGAGAGCTGAGCGACGGAAAAATTGTCGGCACGTACCGTCTCCTGCGTCAGGATATTGCCGAAACATTCGGACGCTTTTATACGGCAGATGAATATGACATTTCTCCGCTGCTGGAATCGGACATTTCGTTGATGGAGCTCGGACGTTCCTGTGTTCTGGCAGAGTATAGAACCCGCCCCGTATTGCAATTGCTCTGGCAGGGAATAGCGGGATACGTGATGGAGCATGAAATCGGCTTGATGTTCGGCTGCGCGAGCTTTCACGGAACGGTCCCGAAAGACTACGCAGAGCCGTTTTCCTATTTGTATCATTTTCACCTGGCCGAACGCTCATTTCGTCCGGTTGCGCTTTCCGAACGATATGTCGATCTGAATATGATTCCGAAAAACGCGCTCGATCCCAGGAAATGCCTGGCCGCATTGCCGCCGCTTGTCAAAGGCTACATCCGTCTTGGCGCCCAGATCGGGGACGGGGCCGTTATCGACCGCCAGTTCAACACAACAGATGTCTGCATCGTCCTTCAAACACATCTCGTGACCGGACGATACCGCAAACACTACGAACGCCGGGAACAAAAAATCATACCGGCCGAAGGCTTCCCCAGAACGTCCGGCCGAAGCAATCGCACAGAAAATCCGTCCGGCGACAGGGCGCAGATTTGATGCCGCCCCTTCCCCTCATTTATACACGCGCCCGCGGCGTCCTGAAACTCATTCTGGCCGTGCTCTGGAGCCTGCTGCTCGTACCGATTCAATCCCTCCTTCTTCTGTTCCGGATTCCCAAGCCTTTGATTTATGTCATTCCGCAACTCTGGCATCAGGGGCTTTGCCGAATTCTGGAGTTGCGAATCCGGATCCATCTGTCCGCCCCCCCCGGACAGAACAAGGGAACACGCCAACAAACTCTTTATGTGTTCAACCACCTTTCCTATCTCGACATTCCCGTAATCGGCAGCCTGATCCGCGCGTCTTTCGTTGCCAAAAAAGATGTGGCCGGATGGCCGGTTTTCGGATTCCTCGCCAGACTTCAGAACACCGCCTTCATCTCCCGCACCCGGACCGACGCGATCCGGGAAGCCGGCGCCCTGTCTGTACGCATTGAAGACGGCGACAGCCTCATCCTCTTTCCGGAAGGCACATCCACAAACGGAAAAGATATTTTGCCGTTCAAGTCGTCTCTCCTTGCGATTGCAGAGACGGCGACGATAAAGAAAAACACGCCGATCGTCATACAGCCCTGTTGCCTGCGCATCGTGCCGCACGGCGACCATGACGACAACACCGATCATTATTGCTGGTATGGAGATATGGATCTTCTTCCCCATATAGGGGCGTTTCTCTGCAACCGGGGCGCGGATATCCATATCTCCTTTGCGGTGCCGTTTACAGCCTCCAAAAACATGAACCGGAAAGACATTGCCGGAAAAGCCCGGCAGGCCTGCCTCGATCTCTTTAAAGGGGTGGCGCCGCCCGCCCGCCCGACATGATTAGGCTGCCCTTAATCTGAAAATTAGGGGCAGGACCTATATCTTGTACGTCCGAAAGAACGCTTCCGTCTGACGAAACAATTCATCCGCCGCGCTGTTCTCGACGAATGTATGCCCCGCACCCTCGATAACGACACGCATGTTATCCGGATGTCCGGCGCTGTGCCAGGATTGCTCATTATCGATGTATAACCCTTCGGCCGGGTGTACAACCTGAATCGGCACGCGACTCATGCCTTCAGACAACTTAAGACAAGAATCGGCATCGTAGTGTCTGGCCTCCTCAACCATAGCCCGCCCAATAAGAAACTGAATATTCCAGCTGATCATATAAAGATCGTCAGCGACTTTCTCCGCCTTCTGATCCGCAATTACTTTTTCGAGGTCAAAACTCGGATCCCAGAGACTGACCGCCCGGATATTTTCCGGTTGTGCGAGCATAATTGCCGGTGCACCGTAGCTGTGCCCGATCAGGAATACGTTTTTGTATTTATCTGCATACGCCGCGAGGACGGCCTGAAGATCCGCCGCATGATTCTTTAACGTACAATCCTTCAGGCGGCGGGCGTCTTCTTCAAAGCCGTACAGATCGAAGCGGTACGCATCATATCCCATAGCCGCAAAACGCGAAGCGGCAATCTTGTGAAGATATTCGTTCTTGTGACTGGTCAGGCCATGGACGAAGAAAACGGCATTCTCGGACAAACCTGCGCCGCCTTTTGTATAATTTGCAAGGCCGTAGATCCTGTGCGCCCCATCTCCGGCCGGGATATCCCACGCCACATCCTGACTGTTCGCATAGGCTGTTTTTTCGATTTCCGTAATCGTCTCATTATAAACAAATGTGGCGATTGCCTCATGCCCGTCGGCAAGCGGATGCACGCCGTCGAGCAGATATTGATCCAGATCTTTCCCGGCAAACAGCGCATGTGTATCGAGATAGCGGACCCCGAAATCAACGCACCATGAGCGGATTTGTTCATTATAGGCCTGAATATCGGCATTCTTGTACCAGAGCGGCTCGTCATAGGCACCGGGCTGGGGAAAACGATTTTCTGAAACCGGCAAGATGCTCAAAACATACACCAGAGGAACGTTTTCCGTTGCCGTTTTCAGAAGATTAAACCACATCTCCCGGCGCAGGGTCGGCGAAAAATCCGGCTGGGAATCCTCAGACTGCCAGCGAATGAGATCGTTGACCCCACAGGCAATGAACAAAATGTCAGGTTGGCGGGAAAGTGCTTCGGCACACAGACGATGATAGACATCCATCGTCCGGTCTCCGTCCATCGCCAGATTGTTGAACCCGGCTTTTGCCGGATAATGCTTGACGATTTTTTCGCTGAGCCGCCCGAACCATCCGATCGCGCGCTCGTCATAGCATCCGTTTGTAATGGAATCCCCAAGCGCGATAATCGTCCTGTATTTGAGGTTTTGCATCATTCGCCCCGTTCGTTTTATTTACAGCCAGCTTTTTCTTGACACATTCCGGCGGATGTGTATAGTGCGCAGGCTTGCAAAACAGCGGGTCACAGGAAGAATGCCCGGAAGAACGGGCCCAGATACAGGCAAATACAGGAAAGATAGCGATGTTCGCAGTCATTCGTACAGGTGGAAAACAGTACAAAGTCAGCAAATCCGACCGGATTCGTGTCGAGAAGCTGGATATTGAAGCAGGAAAAACCGTCGAGATCGACGACGTGCTTCTGGTGAACGACGGCAAAAGCTCCAAAATCGGCGAGCCAACGGTCAAAGGCGCAAAAGTGACGGCGAAAGTCGTTGAGCATGTGCGCGGCCCGAAAATCGTCATCCTGAAGAAAAAGGCACGCACGAACGACCGTAAAAAAGCCGGCCACCGTCAGGACCTGACCGTCATCGAAATCGAAGACATCAAAGCCGCCTAAACCAGACAAAAGAAGAAACAAGCAGGAGATCGGGACATGGCACACAAGAAAGCAGGCGGGAGCTCACGCAACGGACGCGATACGGCCGGCCGCCGCCTTGGCGTGAAACGCTATGCGGGACAGGACGTGCTCGCCGGAAACATCATCATCCGTCAGCGCGGCACGAAATACAGCCCGGGCAAAAATGTCGGGATCGGCAAAGATCACACGATTTTCGCGCTGATCAACGGGACTGTCCAGTTCTCGCGCGGCCGTGGCGATAAACCTTTCGTGCACATCGTCCCGGCAAACGACAGTCAGGCGACGAAAGCCGCCGAATAAAGCCTGAAGGCCCATATGAATTCAAAAGAGAGGCCCCGCGCCTCTCTTTTTTAATGGATTGTGAAGACATAAGCTCCTATCGTCATCCCGACGAAAGCCGGGATGACGCCGGTTTTTTTACATGCTTTGGCCAAAATTTTCTTCAAATCAAGCTTGTTGAAAAAGGAAACGCCCGCGCCATGCCGATACTTCACACGCCCGCTTTCTGGTATACGGACCTGCAGCAGCGCCCGGCCTTACGCGCGCGCCTCCTCTCTCCGGCCGCACAGCTTTACGGTACGGGCGTGCGGATCTCAACCGCGCTTGCCCCCCTGCCCGTCCGGGTTCCGCTTAAAACCGTCTGTATCGGCAATCTCTGTGCAGGCGGCAGCGGCAAGACGCCCGCCGCGCGCGCCGTCATGGATCTTCTCCGCGGCACAGCCGCGCACCCCGTTTTCCTGACGCGGGGATACGGACGCAAGACGAGTGCCGCCGGGCTCAGGCTCAAGCTCGATCACGGCAAAACGCCCGAAAACTGGCGCACATACGGAGACGAAGCCTGCCTTCTGGCGCGGGATGCGGATGTCTATATCGATGCAAACCGGGTCCGCGGCGCACAGGCCGCACGCCATGACGGCGCGGATCTTGTCGTCATGGATGACGGATTTCAGAATCCGGCGCTCCACAAAGACCTCTCCTTGCTTGTCGCGCCGGCGGACCGGCCCTTTGGGAACGGCCGTCTTCTCCCGGCCGGGCCGCTGCGTGAACCCGTGCCGGACGGCCTTGCCCGCGCCGATGCCGCGATCGTGACCCGGAATACAAAAGAAGACCTCATGCCGGATCTTTCGGCATTCGGCAGCACGCGGCTGTTTACCGCCCGTTTGGAACCCGACTTCAGCGCCATCGAAAAAAGAAAACAAAAAGAAAGAGAAAATGCAGGCTCGTGGTTTGCCTTCTGCGGGCTCGGCCGCCCGGAGCGGTTTTACGAGACCCTGAAAAACGCGGGGCTGGAACTTTCCGGACAGAAGAGCTTTCCGGATCATTACACGTACACCGCCAAGGATATCGCGGACTTGACGGCCCGGGCGAACCGGACGGGCGCACGGCTGATCACAACGGAAAAAGATGCCGTCCGCCTTGCCGGACTTCCGGAAACGGACCATATTGAAACCCTGCCCGTCCGCCTCGTCTTCGACGACCCGGCGGCCCTTTCGGGTTTTATTCAGAACGTTTTAGACATTTAGTCATTTAGACATGATCCAAAAACTGAAAATCATTCGCTATGCTCTTGAAGCCGCTCTTTTATGGCTGATGACCGGGATTTTCAAGATCCTCGGGCCGGACCGGGCGTCGGCTTTCGGCGGATGGATCGGGCGCAGTATCGGCCCACGCCTCGCCGCCTCCCGCAAGGCGCGCAGGAACCTTGAGCGCGCAATGCCGGAGCTGACCCGCGTCGGACAGGATGCCCTCATCCGGGACATGTGGGACAATCTGGGACGCCTCATGGCCGAATACCCGCATCTGGAGACGATCGCGCGGGAGCGCGTGATCTTCGAGGATCCGGACGGACTGACCGAACAGATGCGCGACGACGGCAAACCCGGCTTCATGGCGGGCGGACATCTGGGCAACTGGGAAGTCGCCGCGCCCGCTTTCTATCTGCAAAAAGGCATTCGCTTCGATCTGATCTATCGCGAGCCGAATAATCCCTGGACGGCGAAAATGCTGACGAAATACCGCGGCGTCGGCGGGATGATCCGCACAATCCCCAAAGCGGTAAGCGGGACGCGCCGGCTTATCAAACTCATGAAAAACGGCGGACATATCGGCCTTCTGAACGACCAGAAATATAATCCCGGTCTGCCCGTCCCCTTTTTCGGTTCGCCCGCGATGACGAGCCCGGCCTTTATTCAACTCGCGCAGAAATTTTCCTGCCCCGTCGTCCTGACGCAGGTCAGCCGCACCGGCAAAGCCTGCCGCTTCAAAATCACGGTTCACCGCCTCATGGACCTCTTTGACGCAGACGGCAATCCTCTTCCCGTGGAAGACCTTCTGGAAGAGTATCATGCCGCGCTGGAAGACTGGATCCGGGAAGATCCCGGACAGTGGCTCTGGCTCCACCGCCGCTGGTCGGAAAAGGCCGAACGCCTTTATGCGGAGAAAACACAAGGACCTGTAAAATGACAGATAACCATATATACGACTACGATTTCTTTGTCATCGGCGCGGGGTCGGGCGGGGTCCGGGCCGCGAGAATAGCCGCCGGGCACGGCGCAAAAGTCGGTATCGCCGAAGGCCGGTTTCTCGGCGGGACCTGCGTCAATGTCGGCTGCGTACCCAAAAAGCTGATGGCCTATGCCGCCGATTACGCCGCCCATTTCGCCGACGCCAAAGGCTTCGGCTGGTCTCTGCCCGGCGCCGCCGCGAACGCCACGCCCTCTTTTTCATGGGAGATCTTTCGCCGGGCCAAAGACTCGGAAATCGCCCGCCTGAACGGCATCTACCGAAAGCTGATCGAAAATGCGGGCGTCACGCTCCATGAAGGCTATGCGCGCTTTGTCGATCCTCATAAAATCCGGATCGCGGACAAAACCGTCACCGCCGCGAAAATCCTCATCGCGACCGGCGGCAGACCCCGCCCCCTAAACATCCCCGGCGGCGAGCATGCACGGACATCCGATGATATGTTTTATCTCGATACCCTTCCCAAACGCGCCGTTATTCTCGGCGGCGGATATATTGCCGTCGAATTCGCGCATATTCTGCACGGATTGGGCGTGGAAATAGATCTTTTATACCGCGGGAGCCTCTTTTTGCGTCATTTCGACGACGATATCCGTCTTTTCCTGGCGGAAGAGATGAAAAAGCAGGGCATAAACGTGTATTTTCATGAAAATCCGGCAAAAATCGAAAAAGACACACAGGGATATACCGTCCACACGGACGCGGAACATACATATGCATGCGATTTTATTCTCTCGGCCATCGGGCGGGATCCGGCAACGGAGGGGCTCGGCCTTCAGGACGCAGGGTGCCTCACAGCCGGAAGCGGGCGGATCGAACGCGATCCGCAGACATATCAGACAAATATCCCGCATATCTACGCCATCGGAGACGTCACGAATGCCGACAACCTGACGCCCGTTGCCATTGCCGAAGGGCATGCGCTCGCCGATCATCTCTTCGGCGGGCAAGACATGCGCAGCGTCGATACGTCGATCATTCCGACCGCCGTCTTTTCGGATCCGGCGATCGGGACCTGCGGTCTGACGGAAGAACAGGCCCGCGCGAACGGATACGGGATCGAGATCTACCGCTCGACCTTTCGTCCGATGGTCCATACCCTCTCGGGGCGGGATGAAAAGACGCTGATGAAACTCGTCGTGGACAAAAAAAGCCGCAAGGTCCTCGGGATTCATATGGCCGGGCGCGACGCCCCGGAGATCATGCAGGGCTTCGGCGTCGCTCTGCAATGCGGCGCGAAGAAAGAGGATTTCGACCACACGATTCCGATCCACCCGACGAGCGCGGAAGAATTCGTCACGATGCGCACGCCCTGCGAAACATAAGCCATCCTCAAAAAACGCAAAGAAACAGTTGAACCGCAGCCATGCCTCGTTTACTTAACTAAAAGGTTAAGCACAAGGAGAACGGAAAACATGGCAAACGCAAAAGCGCAGGCACAGCAGACACACAAAAACAGCCCCGCGAATTCTGAGTGGGACAAATCAGGCTGGCGGACGAAACCGGCCCTGCAACTGCCGACATATCCGAACGCGGACGCGCTTGCTCAGGCGGAAGCCGAGCTTTCGCATCTGCCGCCGCTCGTTTTTGCGGGGGAAGCGCGCGAGCTTAAACGCAAACTCGCCGATGTCTGCGAAGGCCGCTCTTTCCTTCTTCAGGGCGGGGATTGCGCCGAGAGCTTCAAGGAGCTGTCTGCAAACAAAATTCGCGATACGTTCCGCCTGCTCCTGCAGATGTCGGTCGTCCTGACCTATGCCGGGGCTGTTCCGGTCGTCAAGGTCGGGCGCGTCGCCGGGCAATTCGCCAAACCGCGCTCCGAGGACACGGAGACACGGAACGGCGTCACCCTGCCCTCTTACCGGGGCGATATGATCAACGGCGCCGAATTCACGGAAGACGCGCGGATCCCGGATCCGCAGAGAATGTTGAAAGCCTACGCCTCGGCCGCCTCGACGCTGAACCTCCTGCGCGCTTTTGCTTATGGCGGGTACGCGGATTTGCATCGCGTCCATAAGTGGAACCTCGATTTCGTACAAGACAGCCCGCTGGGTGCGCGCTACGCGGCTCTTGCAGAGCGGATTGAGGACGCGCTTGCCTTCATGACGGCCTGCGGCCTGACGGGCCAGAAAATTCCGGATATCATCCGCCGCACAGATTTCTATACCTCGCACGAGGCTTTGCTCCTGCCCTATGAAGAAGCCCTGACGCGGCAGGATTCCCTGACCGGCAAATGGTACGACACATCGGGACATTTCCTGTGGATCGGCGCGCGGACCAATCAGGACGACCATGCACAGGTCGAGTTCGTCCGCGGGATCGACAACCCGCTCGGCCTGAAAGTCCAGCCCACAATGACCGGGGATCAACTCATGCGCCTGATCGACAAGCTGAATCCGGAGAACGAGCCCGGCCGCCTGACCCTGATCTCCCGCATGGGCCACGAAAAGGTCGAAGACGCCCTTCCGCCGCTTTTACGCCGGGTCAAGGCCGAAGGCCGGAAAGTCGTCTGGGTCTGCGATCCGATGCACGGCAACACGTACAAATCTTCCTCCGGCTACAAAACCCGGAATTTCGATCATGTCCTGCACGAGGTTCAGGGCTTCTTCGCCGCGCATAAGGCAGAAGACACGCACCCGGGCGGCGTCCATTTCGAGTTGACCGGAGAAGAAGTGACCGAATGCACGGGCGGCGCCAAAAAAATCGGGGAAGACAATCTGGCCGAGCGTTACGAGACGGCTTGCGACCCGCGCCTGAACGCCAATCAGGCCCTGGAGCTGGCCTTCCTGCTTGCGGATCTGGTGAAGAAGACTAAAAAAGACGAGGAATCGACCTAATATATTTATAAGAAACCTCAGCTATGGATAAGAGGACTTTAAAATCTTATAAACCAACGTCATCCCGACGAAAGCCGGGATCCAGAGAAAACGTTTTTCTTATTTTACGCGGCGGCCCGCAGAAACGGAGTTCTCCTCCGAAACTCCGGACCTTCGCGTTTAAACAACCCTATGACTGGATCCCGGCTTTCGCCGGGATGACGGTTGGTTTTGTTGGTTTTATAACTTATTCTTATCCATAGTTCAGGTTAACTATAAAAGAGTTTTTGCACAGGTCCTTTTTCGCCATCCCCGCTTTCGCGGGAATGGCGATTTTTTTCTGCGGAAATTCGTTTTATGGGAATTTTTACAAAAAACTCTGCGGATCGACGTCGATTTGCACGCGGAGCTTTGAGGGCGGCTTGAACCCGGCCAGCCATGCCGCCAGCGCCTTTTGAATATTAAGCGTTTTATCCGCCCGCACAAGAAGACGAAAACGATACAGGCTCCGCAGCCGTGCAAGCGGCGCCTCGGCCGGCCCGAGAACCTGCACCCCTTCGCCCTGCGGTGCGGCTTTGGCAAGATCCAGCGCAAAGTCGAACGCCTGTTTGCGGTCGGGCCCGCTGACAATCAGGCCGACAAGACGGCTGTACGGCGGCATCCACGCTGCCTCGCGCTCCGCCAGCTCAACCTCTAAAAACCGGTCGCGATCATGCGCGGCAAGAGCCTGAATCACCCGATTCTCAGGCATGAACGTCTGAAGGTAGACATGCCCGGCACGCTCTTCCCGTCCGGCACGCCCAGCCACCTGATGCAGAAGCTGCCATGTCCGCTCCGCCGCGCGAAGATCCCCGCCGGAAAGCCCGAGATCCGCATCCACAACCCCGACACAGGTCAGCATCGGAAAGTGATGGCCCTTGGCAATAATCTGCGTCCCGACAATGATATCGGTCTCTCCCTCGCGGATGCGCCGGAGGGCCTGACGCAATTTTTCGGGATGCTCCATCAGATCGCTGGCCAGAGCCTCAATCCGCGCCTGCGGAAAAAGCTCCCGGGCCTCTTCCGTAATCCGCTCGATCCCGGGCCCGCAGGCCTGCAGGGTATCGGCCTCGCCGCAAGACGGACAGACCTCCGGGATCGGCATATGATAACCGCAATGATGACAGTGAAGCCGCCCCTCTCCGTTTCCGTTCCCGTTCCCTCTTCCCGCACCGCCGTGCCGGTGCTCGACGAGCCAGGCCGAGCAGTGGGGGCATTCGATCCGATGCCCGCAACTCCGGCAGATGGTCAGCGGCGCATATCCCCGCCGGTTCAAAAAGAGAAGCGATTGCTCGCCCGCATCGAGACAGGCCCTGACAGCCTCGGCCAGCGGCGGAGAGATAAAGCATTGCCGCCCCGGCTTGTCCTTACGCATATCGACGACATGCATCTGCGGCAGGCGCGCCGTCCCGTGCCGGGCCGGAAGTTTCAAATGCGCGTAACGCCCCTGCCAGGCGTTATCCATTGTCTCAAGCGAGGGCGTCGCGGAAACAAGCGCGACCGGAAGATCTCCGAGTTTTCCGCGCACGACCGCCATATCGCGGGCATGATACCGCACGCCGTCCTCCTGTTTGAACGCGCCGTCATGTTCCTCGTCAACGATAATCAGCCCCAGATCCGGATACGGAAGAAATAGCGCAGAGCGCGCCCCGACGACCACCCGCGTCTGTCCGCAGGCAATCCCGCGCCATGAGTCCCGCCGCTGCGCCGGCGTCAATGCGGAGTGCCACAGACACGGCGCACACCCGAAACGCGCGCGAAAACGATCTAAAAACGCATTCGAAAGCGCAATCTCCGGAAGCAAAATCAACACCTGCGCCCCGGACTTCAGAGCCCGCGCAACCGCCTCAAAATACACCTCCGTTTTCCCGGCCCCCGTCACCCCGTCCAGAAGAGAAACGGAAAACCGTCCGGCGTCCACCGCATCGCAAAGCGCAGACGCGGCCTGCGCCTGCGCCGGAGAGAGATCCGGCCCGTCGCGGCTGACACGGGGCGCGGCACACGGCGCAGACGGACGGACATCCTCGCACACCAAAAGAGCTTTCTCCGCCATCGCCCGGATAACGCCCGGCGTACATCCGGCCGTCTCCGCCAGAACGCCCGGACGAAACGCGCGATCGAACTGCGCCTCCAGAATTTCGGCGACACGGCGGCGCGCAGGGGGCAAACCGCCCGCATGAAACGCCGCCCGCCCGGCCTCGGACAGACGGTAGGCCGTCACGGGCGGCGACGGATCCAGTGCATCGAAAACCGGTAAAGACATCTTCAAGACCGCCCCGCGCGGCGCCATCGTATAACGCGCCACCCAATCGATAAAGCGGCGGTGAACCTCGGGCATCGGCGGAAGATCATACGCCCGGACGATCATCTTGACCTTATTCTCCGGCACGTCTCCGGCGGCCGCGCCCCAGACGACCCCCGGCACGCGCCGCCCGCCCATCGGCACCTCGACATAAGCCCCCGGCGTCCCCACATCAACATCGCCCGCAAGACCGTCCATCACGGCATAATCATACGCCCGGTCGACCGGATACGGCACCTGCACCGCCACAGACCTGCTTGAAAACAGGGACACGTCTCTTCCTCCCCTAACCGTTGTTAACATCGGGGACACAATAAATTTATTGTGTCCCCGAAGTGCTGTCCCCGGAGTGCTTCCGTAAAGCACGCACACATTAAACCATCTTATGCCCGCCCCGGCTATCAGGGCAATCGGGTTCTGGTGCATTCTTCAATGATCATGATAAACTACCCCGAAAGGAGATACAGAATCATGTCAGGCGACACCACAAAACAGAAAAACGCAAACCCCAAAAAAGACGCTGCCGGATCCCTCTCGGCGGAGGATATCCTTTCTTACCTCAAAGACCATCCGTCTTTTCTGCAGGATCATCCCAAGGCGATCGACTACCTCGTCCCGCCAAAACAGCAAAACGAAAAAGGCATCGCCGACTTTCAGTCCCATATGATCCGCCGCCTGAAAGAAGACAAATCGAAAATCCTCGAGACAACCCGCGAGCTGGTTGAGACCTCCCGCGCGAACATGAACAATCAGCACCGCATCCAGCAAGCCATCCTGTGCCTTCTCGAAGCCCGGAATTTCGACCAGTTCATTCAGGCCGTCACGATGGATCTTTCCGCCATTCTCGACGTCGATATCACATCCTTCATCGTCGAATCGAACGGACGGGATATCCCGCACATCCACACGAACGGAATCCGGATCCTGCCGCCCGGCACGGTTGATAAATGGATGGAAGGAAAAAGCGTCCTCCTCCAATCCGATATTCAGGGGATCGAAGCCATTTACGGCGGCGGCGCGATGCTCGTCGCCTCTCAGGCTCTGCTCCGGGTCGACATCTCGATGAACACGCCGCCCGCCCTGTTATGCTTCGGAAGCCGGGATCCGTACCTTTTCACAGACACACAGGCAACGGACCAGATTCAGTTCCTCGCCCGCGTCGTCGAACGCAGTTTCCGCTCATGGCTCAACCTCCCGCACATCCCGGAATAAGTGCCGCCGTCACGGCACTTTGCGCGCAGGATCTCGCACAGACCCTCGAAAAATGGCAGGACTGGCTCATCCACGAAAAAGCCCTCTCCCGCCATACATTCCGTGCCTACACGGGAGACGTCGAACGGTTCCTGATTTTTCTGCGCGCGCATAAGGACGAACCCCCGTCCCTGCGCACGCTTTCGGAAACGGAGATCAGCGATTTCCGCGCATGGCTCTCGCGCCGGCAAATGAAGGGAAACGGCAACGCAACGCGCGCCCGCGCCGTCTCAAGCGTCCGGAATTTTCTGGCATGGCTCGACCGGCAAGGCATCGCCCATACCCCGTCGGCCAGCCTTATCCGCACCCCGAAACTTCCGCATAAACTTCCCCGGCCCTTGACCGAAAACCAATCGAAAACGCTCCTCGAACATGCCGCGGATCTCGCCCGGCAGGACTGGATCGGCGCGCGGGACATCGCCCTGTTCACATTGCTCTACGGCTGCGGCCTGCGGATCGACGAAGCCCTGTCCCTGAATCTTTCGCAAGCTCCGGACAGCGCAAACGAAGACAAAAACGAAGACGAAGACGCTGGCGAGTTGCGCGTCCGCGGCAAAGGCAATAAAGAGAGGATCGTCCCCGTTCTGCCCCTCGTCAAGAAAGCCCTCGCCGAATATCTTGCGCTCTGCCCCTACCCGGACACGCCGGACCGCGCCATTTTTCTGGGCAGCCGGGGCAAACGCCTCAATCAGGGCGTCGCACAGCGCGCAATGCGCGACCTGCGCAAATCTCTCAACCTGCCGGAAACCGCGACCCCGCACGCACTTCGCCACAGCTTCGCGACCCACCTTCTTCAAAACGGCGCAAATTTGCGGGAAATTCAGGAACTGCTCGGTCACGCCTCGCTCAGCACGACCCAACGCTACACAGAGCTCAACGCCGCCGAAATGCTCAAAATCTACAAAAACACCCACCCCAGGGCAAAGAAAAGAAATTCATAAACGCTAATGAACCTCAGCTATGGATAGGGGGACTTAAAAAGTTCATAAAACAACCGTCATCCCGGCGAAAGCCGGGATCCAGTCATAGAGTTGTTTAAACGCGAAGGTCCGGAGTTTCGGAGGAGAACTCCGTTTCTGCGGACCGCCGCGTAAAATAAGAAAAACGTTTTCTCTGGA